>QIGM01000382.1 GCA_003230795.1 bacterium | reverse complement strand
GATCGTCTTCCAGATAGCGTCCTACTCGTTATCGGAGAAACCTACCCTTCATTGGTGCGCGTCACCCCATTTATTGAGGCTTTGAAGGAAAGAGTTCCTGCGGTGGAATTGCGTTTGCTTGGCGGAGATTTGCAGGGTTTCTCTGCGCTCGATATCGCTGAATCAATGCGTCTCGGGTTTGCCAGTGCTGATGAAGATGAAGCAGCTATGCTGTTCTCCCGTCACCAATTAGTACTCGACTGCACCGGGCTTGGGCCTCTCAGCCCTGTTGCTCTTGAAGCCTTGGCCTGCGGCGCAGCTACACTAGAAGTGCTGCCGGCTGAACAGGGCATCGGTAATAAGCAAGTTTCGGCAGTTGGTACCGCGCTACCGCTTTCTGAACCAGGAGCGCTGGCGAAAGAGGTAGCGAGCCTACTCGGCTCAGAGAAAAAGCGTAAGGAGCTTTTGGAGTCTAAAACAAAGGCTCAGCTTGCCGAGATAAAACGTGCTGCGCCCGCAAAGATTTCCCGATTACTTGAGTATGATGACGCCTTAGTCGCGAAGCTTCAAACGGAGCGTTCTCAGCAACGTTCCGCAAGTATCATCATTCCTGTCTACTGCGCTCTAGATGCCACGATTCAGTGCATACGAAGTGTCTTAAAGTACGCACCTGAAGATTTTGAGATCATTGTCGTCAATGACGTTTCCGATCTTGGTACGACTAAAGCTCTTCTCGAAGTAGCCGAAAGCAATGCGAGAGTTACGCTGATTAATAAGTCTGAGAATGGTGGATTTGTTCAATCGTGTCTCACGGGCGCTGCCGCTGCTCGGCCTGATAATGATCTAATTCTCCTCAATTCTGATGTGGTTTTGACCTCGCACACGCTTCGCGCTTTGCAAAAGGCGGCCTACGCGAGACCACGAGTTGCGCTTGCTTCTTCGCTTTCGACGAACTCTCCGCATCTACAAATTGAGATCAACCCGGGTGATTCACTTGAGCAAGCAGCGACAAAAATCCGCAGCCTCAAAGAGCCTGAGTATCCAACCGTAATCACACCAGAAGGCCAGTTGCTCTACATTCGACGTTGGGCACTAGAGAAGTTCGATTTCTTTGATCCAGTTTACAATCGTGGTTTTTGCGAAGAGTCGGATCTCAGCATGAGGATGTTTCTTAACGGAGCGGACATGGTTGTTGCCGATGATTCGCTCATACTGCACAGGAAATCAGAATCTTTCGGTTTAGAAGGCGGCGCTCAGTATAGAAAAGAGAATCGACCGATATTTGATGCCAGGTGGGCTAAGCACTACTGGTTGACTTATCCAGAGTTTCTTCGAAGAAACCCCTTACAAAGCATTCGAGAGCGTTACAAAGCCTGTGGTGCCCAGCTTGAAGCCCCAACTCAGAGCGTTTCCGTGCGCGATCTTATGGGCGAGTTTAGCCGTCTTGCTCATCAAAGCAGGCGCAGTGACCTGCGGGCCAACGTGCTTGACGGAGTTGACGTTGTCTTTTTGATTCCGAGCTTAATTCTAGGTGGTGGCACACTTTCGGTTCTGCAGCATGCAAACGAGCTACTACTACGTGGGGTAGAGGCGCGGGTAATCTCGCTGACTGAACCTGATCCGATTAGCTTTCCTTATCTTGCTCCGCCACTTGCAGTATCGCGCGAACAGCTCATGGAACTGAACTGGACAAACCAGAAAGTCGTCGCGACCTTCTGGCTTACGGCCTATTTCGTAAAAGCCATCCAGCAACGCCATCCTGCAGTTGATGGCTACTACTATATCCAAGACTACGAGCCTTGGTTTTACTCTCGACCAGATGCATTACCTACGATTCGAGAGGCTGAAAAGAGCTATGAGCTCGGTTTAACGGGCGTTGCGAAGACCAAGTTTCTCAGAGACACGGTAAAGCGAGAGCATGGAATTGATATCGATATAGTGACACCGGGACTTGCGCGCACGGTATTCTACGAAGGAAATCAAAACAAAGACTATGGTCGACCGACGCTCACTGCGTATTACCGACCGCGAACGCCGCGACGTGGCGGAAAAGAGACTCTTGAAGTGTTGAAACGCGTGAAAGAGCGAGTACCTGAAGCTCGTCTCCAGCTTTTCGGTGAGGATGTTGAGCTTGGTCCTGAGTTAGAGGGAGTGGTTGAGTCCTTGGGTCGGCTTAGTCAGAACGATGTTTCGAAACTCTACCGTAAGAGTGATGTTGTAATGGATCTCTCTTTCTGGCACGGCTTTGGCCGCATGGGTATAGAGAGTATGGCTTCCGGAGCGGTGCCGATTCTTTCAGACTCAGGTGGGGTGCACGCCTATGCTGAGCATGAGAAAAACTCTTTCATCATAACCCTTGATAACCTTGATGAGGCGGTTGATCGCACGGTTCGCCTGTTGAAGGACAAGAGGACTCGATTGCGAATGCGAGAGAATGGCTTGAAGAAAGTGCGTGAGTTTAGTGAATCACGAGCCGTCGATGACTGGCTTTCGGTGATGGGAATCGATGCACCGAAGTCATGCGATGAAGCTCTTCGTTTTCCCGGAGTTGCAGAGACCGGAGTTGCGGAGACCGGAGTTGCAGAGAAAGGCGAAGGCGCATCGAGCAAGGTTGTGCATTTGAAGGCTTAAAAAGCTTCTCGCCTTGTGAGCGCTCTCATGCTCTTTATGTGAGCCGAGTCTGGTATGCTTCATCTCTATACTTTTCGATGGCTTCTGCGGGGTCTCCGAGGTGGATTACTTCCCCTTTTGAGAGGAGTAACACTTTATTCGACATCTGCTCAATTTGGCCGAGACTGTGGCTTACCATAATAATGGTCTTGTTCTCTTCCAAATACCTATCGAATATCGCCTTACACTTTGTTTGAAAGCGCTCATCGCCGACTGCGAGAACCTCATCAACAATCAGGATGTCGGGTTCACGATCGATGGCAACGGCAAATCCCAATCGAGCATACATCCCAGAGGAGTAATACTTTATCGGGGTATGGGAGAATTCTTCTAGTTCAGCGAACTGAAGAATATGAGGAACTCTTTGTTTAATCTCTTCACGAGGGACTTTATGAAGCGAACTGTTGAGGTAAATGTTCTCGATTGCGTTGAGCTCAGGATCAAACCCGGCACCGAGCTGAATCAACGAATCAACTTTACCGTTCACCTCTACTTTGCCTTCTGTGGGTGGTAATACCCCTGCAAGTGTTCGAAGAAGTGTACTCTTGCCCGCTCCATTACTTCCAATAATGCCAAGTACCTCACCTTTTTTTACGGTGAAGGAAACATCTTTCAAGGCCCAGAAGTTCTCGTAATACCGGAGCCGCCTGTCTTTCATCAGGCTAATGATTGACTCTTTTAGGGTGGTCGGTCGTTGCTTGTAGGACCTGAAGGCAACAGAAACATTCTCGACATTAATTGAAATATCGGTCTGAGCCTCTTTAGCACTCTGTTCTGAAGTGTTTGCTGGCTCGGACATAATTTCTGCAGCTTGAGATTTCATCAAAAATATTGACTATACCGCCCTATTAATAAGAGGAGGAGTCTATCTTAGAGAAAATAAATGAACTTCTTATCAGCTCGACTAAAGATAAATAGCCCCAAGGTAAGCACCATCAAACTACCGGCAAATGCGAAGAGATAGG
>QIGM01000178.1 GCA_003230795.1 bacterium | reverse complement strand
CACCTGTAAACAAAACCACCTCGAATGGACGAAGCACTCGCACCCCAACACTCCCTTGTCAGCCTTTTTGAACAGGGCGGTTACCTTAGTATTCCCTTAGCTGCTTGCTCCTTAATAGCGCTCGCGATCATCATAGAGCGCTTGCTATGGGGACCCAGCAGAAAAAGAGTCCTCCCCCCTGCCCTTGAGCAAGAAACACGACGCTTGATGAAGGAGAATAAATACGACGAGCTGCGAGGAATTTGTAGAGCAGAAAAATCCCCGCTCGCACGAATCATCCTCTCCGTCCTCCGTAACGCTGGCCGCGCTCGCGCCGAAGCGGTTGAAGCGGTGCAAGTGCAAGGGAAGAAAGAAGTGCTGGAGCTACAGCGCTACCTCGGCGTGCTTGGCACTATCGCGGCAATTAGCCCACTGCTAGGATTACTCGGAACTGTCTTTGGCATGATTGATACATTCACCGTAATTCAAGACCAGGGAGTAGGAAACGCCAGTGCTCTCGCAGGAGGAATCTCTCAAGCGCTGATCACCACCGCTGCCGGACTCTCAATCGCAATCCCAACACTTGTCTTCTACCGCTACTTTCTACAGAAGGCGAAGAAGCTAGTTGTCGACATTGAAAGTCTAGCCGTAGAGCTACTAGACAACGTTACCGCAGAGGCTAAGCCTCTCCAAGCGACATCAAACGAGAATCAATGAACTTCTCCGGCGACACAATTTTTGAAGACGAAGCCTTAGATATTAACATCACGCCTCTGATCGATATCGTTTTCTTGCTGCTAATATTCTTCATGGTCAGCACGACCTTTGTTGAATCAAGCGGAATCAAGGTCGACCTACCCGCAGCCGACTCACAAGCCTCAACGCAGAAACTCGAGAAGTTAGAAATTAGCATTCGTGCGGATGATACTATTTTTCTTGGCGAGGAAAAGCTTAGCCTAGAAGCGCTCACCGAGCGGCTGAAGGCGCAGGCCGCGACTGATAAAGACGCGACGATAGTATTGCGTGCGGATAAGGTCGTGGCTCACGGTCTTGTTGTGCAGGTGATGGACATTGCGACCAAGAGCGGGTTTTCTAAGCTTGCTGTTGCTACTGCGCCGGAAGGTTAGTCTATCGCGGCTTCCTTTCTTCGTTCTCTTATCTCCTTTCGAAATTCTTCGAGATTCTCTATTTCGACCTTTCGAAATTCGTCATCTCGCCACTGCTTCAGCCCCTCCATGAAGACAAAAATACCAACGTTAAGACCTCGCTTTGCTGATTCCTCCTCAAGACCTCCAGCATATTTCTCGAGCCATTCCTCGTCAACGTCTCCACTCTTAGGAAAACCCAATTTTTTAACCCAGGCAGGGTTCTCTTTTTTCTCCGAAACCAACTCACGATCGCTAAAACCGTACATACGCGGATCTAGTATAATATCCTCCGTAATTCGCGCCGACTCTCGAAATAGTAGTGCGTCCCTCGCCTCTAACTCCAATTTACCTTCCAGTCTTTTATTTAAAAAACCCAAGAAGCGCTCATTACCTGTCAGCATAGGGTTGCCTTCAAAACCCTGAAGATAAAAAAGTGAGTCGTGCCGAGACTCCCAGTACGCGATTCTAAGTTCATCGCCCTCTTCCTGGGTTAGATTTAATTCTCGAATCAAGGTTGATACACGCCGCTCAGAAAAATCAAACTTCAAAAACTTTATGTATCGCTCACGTCCAAAAATATCTTCAAATCGCGGCTCGCCACCAAAGCCAGGCATCCGCTCTAAGTCTTCCATGGAATGGTACTTCTCTACCAACCCGGCCTTTTCCTTTGGTGTTAGCTCTAGAACATCATTAAATATTATGAAAAAATCTTCGTCGTTCTCCACGAATTCGTTTGATGGGTTCGCTTCCTGAGCTAAGTCAGAAGCTTTCTTAATAGACTCCTGAACACGACTCTCGAGCAAGCCGGCATCTTTTGCAGAAACTGACTCTGCTCGCAATCGTTCAACACTCGCAGTTAGCTCGTCGAAATCTGAATTGTCGGATGACGTGCTTAGAATTACATAAGCTGCCAACAAAACAAGGACCAGAAGGCCGAAGAAGATTTTCTTTGATTCCATTGCTCACCTCAGTGGAATGACCATATTAAAACGAGTAGAAAGTAAATAAAAGCTTAACTGACTTTAGTCGTTTGTTCACGACCAAAACCAAACTGATGTCGTCGATACCCTATGCTACGCACGTAGCGTTTTTTGCAGTGCGTGGGCGTGCTTCGGTGGAGGTTTCCTTCCCATCGCGAACTAAAGCAATACCCCAAAGTGCAGGAGACCCGCAGGGGGCTCCGAAACGATCCCCCTGCAACCACCACCTCTACATGAAACCTCCACCGAAGCACGCCCACGCACTGCAAAAAACGCGGCAACCAGTAACGCTGTTAAAGCAAAGCTTCAATTTGAGTTTCATAGAAATATTTAACCCCAATAAGCAGCTCCTTACGCGAAAGCGCTACGTATACCGAGCGTGGAGCTTGATAAGAAGACTTTCGTCACCGTCATCAGCTGACTTTAACGCCAATAAATACTCATCCCTAATCTCACTCTCTCCAGCGACATTTGATTCAGGCCAGCTTGTTAAAGGATGCCCGTGCTTCGCGAGCCATATGTTCCCAAGTAATCGACTCCATCGACCATTGCCGTTGATGTAGGGATGGATTTGTACTACTTGGTGATGAAACCTAGCGCTTTGAAGCAGAACATCTACTCCTTGAGTTTTCCAATACGCCAAGTTGTCAATAGTAGCCTTCAGCTGCATTTGAATTTGTGATTTATCACAACCGATATTTAGATTTGTCGTACGATAACTTCCTGCCCACTCCCAGACTTCGCCAAACATTTCTTTATGCAGCTGGTTCAACCAATTGAGACTGAAAGGCGCCAGAGTGTCGCTTGGCTTAGCAGCAAGGTACTTCATATAAACTTTGCGAATATTCTTTGCTTCGAGTGTGTTTAACTCCTCGCGAGTAGAAACTCCCCTGATCTTAAGGCCCGACACATCAAGCGGACTTTCGCCAGAAAGCACTGGCCAATCCTTCACACATCGCTCCAAAGTTTTCTATTGGACCCTGACATGAACTCCATAGTGGTCTCTTCGATCATCTCACGAATGGTATCACTATCGACTGCCTGACCTTCTAGTCCCGAACTGCCTTGCACTAAGGCGACAAGCTTCTTCGCCTTTGCTTCTGCCTGCTTCTTTCTCATTTCAAACGAACGATGCTCTGTTTCTAGACTGACACTTAGGCCCAGCGCAGAAGCTATCGCTGAGACATGAGCAAACGTTGGGTTTGCTCTCTCACCTGTAAGAGTCCGCTGAACTGTAGGCTTAGATACGCCACTTCTCTTCGCAAGTTGAAGGATGCTTAGACCTAATGATTGACGTTTTTTCTCTAGCTCGCTAAAAAACATAACATTATTCGGCAGTTAAGGTTACTAGGTTAGCTTGAGTATATCATATAAAGCACATTACAAGCAAGAGATCACATCATATATGATGCATTACTCCCGTAAAGGGTTGTCTTTCAACCCACGGAACGGAATACAGTAAATGACGAAGTATACCCAACAACCGTAGCGTTTTTTGCAGTGCGTGGGCGTGCTTCG
>QIGM01000319.1 GCA_003230795.1 bacterium | reverse complement strand
AAATCACTGATGCTGATATCGCGGTAGAGGCTGCAACACTAGTGCGGAATCAAATACTACAACAAGCAGGGGCCGCTATCCTTGCTCAAGCGAATCAGGCGCCAGCACTCGCTCTGCGGCTAATTGGGTAGCAAAAAAGAGGAGAGGCTTTTCTGGTTCTGATGTTTGTCGAGATAATCAACTGTTATTGTTACCATTATCTCAACGTCATCCGATCAGCTTCAATCTTTTTTCTTATGAATGCCTTAGGCATTCCAAAAGCCGATCCCATTCGGCTTTTGGCGCTGCTACGCAGCGCGGGACTGTTTTTCAACAGTCCCCTCTGGGGTGATTAAGTAGTGGCCCTCGCTAATCAAAGTCTATAAAATCCCGAGTGAATTAAGGCTATAAGGGGATTTTGAGGGGATACGACGTTGATTGAAGCCCAAATTGGCGCATAACAACGGTGCAATTGTTTGGGAAGAAATGGCGCTAAGTTTTCTCGCTCTTAAGCCACAAAGAATCGGAGGTTTGCTAAATGTTTTTAGTAGCTTGTCTGTGACTTCTGTTTTTTGACCAAGGTTGTGAAAAATGGTATCCACAGGCGCTCAAAAAGCTGTAGAGATGGGCATATACTCTACTCTCTTTGATTAGAGAACTCCGTCCGTGGACAGCCCGCGCGAGAGTAGAATTCGCTAAGGTGTGCCACGTCAGAATAGGCTAGTGAAAAATTGCAGGGCGTGAATATCGCGAGCCTACTATAGTAGGAAGGCCATAGTAGGAAGGATCGCGAAGTGAGAGTGATGGAGCACTTTTAATTAAATTCCGTTCAGCTTTAGATTGAGATGGGAGCGAAGGCTCTCTTGGAGCGTCTAAATAAGAAAAGTACGCTCAATGATTCTCAAGTGATTAGCTTAGCATTTAACTGTTAGAACTTTAAGAAACCTATGTCGAAAGTAGACGATTTCCGTCTCCGCTTAGGGGATAAAGAGTACATCCCCATCATGCAAGGTGGGATGGGAGTAGACATCTCTTCTTCGGAGCTCGCACTTGCGGTCTGCAAAGAGGGTGGTATTGGGCATATTTCTGATGCGATGGCCCCGTACGTCTCCGACCGAAAGTTCAACACCAAGATACAAAACTCCAAGCAAAAGCAATTCAAAGAGTTCGCCAATTCTTTGGATAAATCCAAGGTGAAGTGGGACTACGAGCGAAGCTACGAGGGAACCTTCAAACACGTCGATTCGACGATGAAGGAGAAATCAGGCGACGGCGCGATCTACGTCAACACCATGGAAAAACTCACCATGGGTAACCCGGAAGAGACCCTTCGTGCGCGAATGATTGCGCAAATGGATGCAGGGGTTGATGGGATTACTCTTTCTGCGGGATTGCACAAGGGCTCACTGTCGCTCATTGCTGACCAACCGCGTTTTAACGACGTAAAACTCGGCATTATTGTCTCTTCAGTTCGAGCACTAAAGATCTTCCTGCGCAGTGGTAAGAAGGTGAATCGTGCTCCTGACTATGTCATTGTGGAAGGCCCGCTCGCTGGTGGACACCTCGGCTTTGGCCCAGATGACTGGCATAAATACGACCTTAAAACGATCGTCGAAGAGGTGATCACCTTTCTCAAAGACCAAGAACTCGATATCCCAGTGATTCCTGCCGGAGGTGTCTTCACAGGCACAGACGCCGCAAACTACCTAGAAATGGGTGTGGGAGCAGTTCAGGTCGCTACTAGATTCACCATCGCCGACGAATGCGGACTTCCCGCTCCGGTAAAACAAATCTACGCTCAGGCAGAAGAAGAGGAGATCGAAGTAAACCTCTCCTCTCCAACCGGCTACCCGATGCGGATGCTCAAATCCAGTCCGTCATTAAGTTCCAATATTCGCCCGAACTGTGAAGCGCTTGGTTACCTACTCGATCGTAATGGTAATTGCGCCTACCACCAGGCTTGGGACAACGCTGGGGTGGATGAAAAGGGCAGAAAACTACCTATTCGCGAGAAGATGTGTATTTGTTATCACTTCATGAAGTACAACACCTACACCTGCGGACATAACGTCTACCGCCTGAAAGACACGACTCTCACTAAGCCTGATGGAAGTTTCTTCATTCCTTCCGCAGCCCATATTTTCAATGATTATCGCTTTAGTGTGGACCACGAAATAGCTCTGCCTTCTGCTGCAGATGTCGAGTCTGCAGAGAATGCGAAAGCCCTGGTGAAGATTGGCACTAACGGCAATGGTGGTCGTAAGGGCGCTAAGGCTGACTCGAGCGAAGAAGCGGACTCCAAAAAGAGCGACTCTGGTGAGACCGCTGCTGCCTAGCTTTTCTCGCCCTAATCTAGGGCAAATTCAGCATCTTCGTAGCTTTGGAGACGTCTCTAAAACATTTGCGAGCGGTGCTTACTCCAATTTCAGCACCGCCTCCATATCGCCCTAAGCTAAATATTCACTTCCTGCTGGATCCTCTCGCCACTCCCGGTAACATCTGTCACAGAAGTAATACAAGCCAAACGAGCGTACTGCTTCGAGCGCCTCACGTTCCGATACATCTTCAAGTAAACGGTGGAGCTCTTCAATCTCACGCCGAATATCATCAATTGTCTGATTACCAGGAAGCGTAAGATCGAAGGGACCGGCGAAGGCAACGAACTTCATTTGCCAAATATTTTCGGAAGCCGGGTCAACCACGTTCGAGCAACGAGCACAGAGAATAGTTTCATCTGACACAGGAACCTCCATATCGGCAGGGCCGAGTTAAAACACGTTTAGGTAAACCTCATCTCCAAAGCGACCAAGACTGAATCTATATGTCGCAAATTTGCTAATATTTAAGAGTAAAAGACCCGATTAACATCTACGTTAAAGGCTCCTAGCTATCAAATCAAACTGGGCTAGGCCCATACAGGGACCAGACCCTCTATACAGGAGATATGTATTCTATATGGCTAATAAATGGATTGTTGGTTGTTTTTATCTCCTTGCCTTTTGCCTCGCTACCAGCTGTAGCTCAGGAGAAAGGGTCCCTCAGCTGCCGAAGCTGTCGAGCACTGCCACCATTCTCGCCTTTGGCGACAGCTTGACCTACGGCAAGGGCGTGCGTGAGGAGCATAGCTATCCGAGGGTCTTGTCTGCCTTGGTAGGCCGCAAAGTGATCCGTTCCGGAATTCCGGGAGAAGTCTCAGGCACCGGCTTAAAACGCCTGCCTGCTGAACTAGACAAGCATAGCCCTGACCTCGTCGTCTTAATTCATGGCGGCAACGACATCCTGCAGCGACAAAGTGCCAACTCTAGCTACAACAATCTAAAGCGAATGGTTGAGTTGATTAGAGGCGAAGGGATATCAGTCGTGTTAATCGGCGTCCCTGGATTCAGTCTTGGGCTAAGCAGCCCAAGCGCAGCTCCTCAGTACAAGCAGGTAGCGAGTGAGCTCAAAGTTCCTTATGACGATGAGAGCCTGCCCGAACTCCTGCACGATAAGTCGTTCAAATCAGACGCAGTGCACCTGAACAAAGCCGGCTACAAGCGACTGGCTGAGGCGGTTTCCGCCTTACTTGAGAAGGCTGGGGCAGTCTAAAGGCCGCACTATAAACAGCAAGACGCTAAGGGCCAATTACCGTATTCCAAAAGTCGAATTTCGGTACGACA
>QIGM01000371.1 GCA_003230795.1 bacterium | reverse complement strand
TGTTGTTGAGAACGCTGAATTAATGGCAGCACCGAGGGCGCAAGCTCGACTAAAGATGTTATTCGGTAGTGGCGGTGGCTTCGTTCGTTCTGAAGAGAGTCGGCTGCGCGTGGTGTTCCACTCATTGGAACTTGTAAACAAATCGCCTCTTTTCGGGCTTGGAACAGCACACTCGCGTGCCTGGCAATCGGGCACACACAATTTATATCTTCAGCAATGGGTAAATAATGGGCTTGTGGGTCTGGCCGCCTACTTAGGAATGCTCTTTGCGACTTTCTACATGTTCTGGCGCAGGAAGTATCCGCAAGGGCAGGTGTTTATCTTCGTCGTTGCTGTCGGCGGAATATTTAGCCACAATTTACTTGATTCCCGCTGTTTTTTACTCCTTCTTGGCCTGCTCTCAACACTCTCAATCTTCCACGGCGAAGAGCGCTGTGAAGTCTCAAGCGATTTGCTCACCCATCGGGGGAGCGCAACCTTCTAAATTCAATCCTTATTCATTCTTCCCTCGGCTTGAGGTTTTTTGATTAAAATGGTAATCATTAGCGCCATTAGCAAGCCCTGTAGGAGTTTACTGAGGCCCATGGATTTACGACAAATATCTCGCCAATACCTACCACCAGCAGTACTGACTTCGGCAAAGAGGGTTTGCGCACAAGCAGAGCTTGCGCAGTTTAATGTCTGGAGTTTTCTTCAATCGGCAAAAACTACAATTGAGCGTCCCATCTTTATGATTGGCTGTCCGCGAAGCGGAACTACCGTAAGTGTCGGAATCTTTGCCAAACACCCAGATGTTGTAAATAAATCTGAGGCTGGACGAGTATGGGATCCTGACGGATATTACCATCCTACCGCGAATCATGAATGGACGGAGAACGATGTCACTGAAGAGAATGCCGAGCGGCTTCAGGCGTACTTCGAGTTCATTCGACGACGTTCTGGGAGACGACGTTTAATCAATAAGCATCCAAGGAGTTCTGTTCGTATTGATTTCCTTGAAAAGATCTTTCCAGATGCACTCTATATTCATGCTATTCGTGATGGTCGAGCAGTTGCACACTCTATTGCGAGTCGTACTGCACGAGAAGAGTGGCGACATCCGATACCGTACGGTAATTTTTGCAAACCCCCTGAATGGGAGCGCTTTCTGCGAGAAGATCCCATTGAGCAGGCAGCTCTGCAGTGGAGGGAGATTACTCAGTACGTGCTGGACCGAAAAGCAGCTCTTGGGGAGCGCTACATAGAGTTTACCTACGAAGGGCTCTGTGAGAATCCGAGAGGCACGATGCATGATCTCTTCGCCTTTTGTGACCTTAGTTCTGATGAGTCGGTTCTTACGGCTGTTCCAGAGAAGTTACAGAACTTCAATTCTAAATATAAGGAAGATCTCAATTCAAAGCAGATTGCTACAATGGAAGAGATCCAAGGCGAGTTGCTTACTAAGCTAGGATATGACGTGTCGTAAAAAAGGTGCCTGGCACCTTTTTTACTACGAGACAGATACCCAATACTGAAAGTTAGATACATCACATATGAACACTTTATCTTTCCTCCCTGAGCAGATTTATGTGGTCGGCGGTGCACAAAAAAAGACCGCTCATCAAGTAGAAGAGTGGCATCGACATCGTCAGGGTTTGGTTGTGCGAATTGACACCAAGACCGGAAGTCACGAAAAGTGTATCGAGTATGTTTCTCCGCCAGAAGCCTGTGCGGATGAAGACCCTGCTGTTTTATTTAAAGCGGCAACTTTGGTGGGTGATACGTTCTATATCTGTACACAGACCGAGGTTCTGCTTTTCGATTTCCCTTCGTTTAAGCAAAAAGGCTACATCTCTCTGAAATGCTTCAATGATGTGCATCATGTTCGACCGACTGAGCGAGATACCTTGATTGTCGTAACGACGGGCTTAGATATGCTCGTAGAGGTTGATAATAATGGCAAAGTATTAAACGAGTGGAATGTTTTTGGGGAAGAGCCCTGGGAACGTTTTTCTAAAGATACCGACTATAGAAAAGTTGTTACGACCAAGCCACACCATGCGCACCCTAATTACTGTTTCTACATTGGAGAAGAGTTATGGGTTACGCGGTTTGAGCAGCGAGATGCAATTTGTCTCAGCAATCCAGAGCGACGGATAGAGATTGGAGTAGAGAAACCTCACGATGGAATCGTTGCAAATGGAAAGGTGTATTTTACGACGGTGGATGGACATATTGTCGTTGCCGACGCAGAGAGCACGAAGGTAGAAACGGTGTTGAACCTCAATGAGATCGGGGAGACGGAGCTTGCGCTTGGCTGGTGCCGAGGGCTACTGGTACTTAATGAAGATAAAGTTCTCGTGGGTTTTTCGCGGCTTCGTCCGACCAAAATTCGTGAAAACCTTCGTTGGATGAAGCATAAGCTTGGTCTGCGGAATACTGCGGGCAACATGAGTTCCCGGATTGCGCTCTATGACCTGAAAGCTAAAGAGCTTTGCTGGGAGCAGGATGTCGAAGAATTTGGTCTGAATGTAGTGTTTTCGGTCCACGCGCCGAGTTTTTAAATACGAGGTCACTGTGGGAGGTTACTGTGGATTCTTGCGGTAGTTGTAATACTTCATCAGTGCGCAAGTAGAGAACCACACCAGAGACTTGTCTTTCGCGGACAGCATTCGCACCCATTTTGTATCAGGCGCTAGTCGGACCGAGCCAGCCATTCGAAGGCGGTTGCCGGCAACATTGTGCCCTACGGTGAAATCCTCTCCTTTTTCTATCTTATCAGCGAGCTCAGAGAGTGGCATTTCAATGCAGTCTCCGATTCTCGAGAGCGCATCACGTGGATCATCCATGAAATCCTCATAGCGAATTCGAACTGACTGTTGTTTTCCTAAGCGCGTGCGGACGAAGCCTGAGAGTAAGTTTGTAATATTCCAGAAAAATCCAGTGCGAAGCACGGAACGGGGTCGCAAATCTCGTTCGAGACCAGCTTTTTCGTCCTTTTCGAAGGAGGCTTTCTGAGAATAGGCGACACCTCGTGCATCTCTTGTGAGATGAATTACTCGAAGGTCAAGTTGCTCGGCAGAACAGAGGGTGAGGGCAAAAGCTGGACTCTTCGAGGAGTCGACGAGCACAGAAGAACCATTAGTCTTCGCAATCGCCAAATAAAGATTCTCAGTAGCTTTGACAAAAGCCTTGAAGTCTTCGGAAGATATTGCATGCCGCAGTAAAAGCTTCGGAAGGTAGCGGAATCGAAGGTAGGACTCCTGAGCCCGCAGGTAGCGTTCCAGGGAATAGTCAATATTAAGGCCTTCCCACTCTGTACGAACAGCATTCCAGAAATCGCATTCCGTAACACGCGTGCCGCAGGAGCAAAACTCGCAGTTAATCCAACCATTTCGAGGTAGACGGTGAAGCTCACCGAGACTTTCCATTTGGGAATGGTTTCCAAGGACAGTATCAAGCACGGTAGAGCCACTTCTGCCGGTACCGAGTATGTAGACAACCTTTACTTTTCCTTCATTCACCGTTCTTACCTATATAGTCATCTGAAAAAGAAATTCCCGATAGCTTGAACTATCGTGGAAATACTTTGATTTAAGAAAGTTCATTGCTCTGGCAGCAGCATTCAGTGGAGAAAAACCTTATCGGTTTTTCACGTGTCTTGATGACTATATTCTTT
>QIGM01000174.1 GCA_003230795.1 bacterium | reverse complement strand
GGGAGTCTTGAAAGAGCGCAGAGATAGGAACCTGGTCTTGAGATGAAGACTCGAAGACGAGCTCCGGTAGCGCTGCCCCCGGGCGCAAGCCTTTGCCGCTCACTCCTTCGCCAATATAATTCAGCACACTCTGCTCAAACACAGGCGCAGAAGCGAAAATAGAATTAATAAATCGTCTTTGAATAAACTTGGGCTTAAAACCGAGCGGCACTATAGTATTTCTCAGCTTAGAAAGGGCAGGATTATCAAGCGTGAGTGCGAGTTCCATGCCCCGCTTAGTGTCAAGATGACGCTGGACGGCTTGGCTTCTCTCTTTCGAATACGACTCGAGAAGAATATGCTCTATACCGGTCCCGCTGTGAACCAATGCCAGTTTCCACGCGAGATTACGTACATCGGCGACACCGTTACTAGTCTCGTTCAATGCGAACGGACTAGAACTGCAGGCGGAGCCCCCAAAGAAAAACATTCGCCCGTATCGATACGTTCCGTGACTACTCTCCGCATAGGAATATTCTCCGACTTCTAGAAACTCTAGAATATCTTCTTCGGGAGCAATTCTCTCTCGCACAAGAGCCCGGATATGTGCCTTCAAATCAAATTCTTGAGCCGGCGTAACTTCCCCATCTGTTTCAGACTCTTGTGACTCACTTAAAACCTGCCGCTTAGCATAAATTCTAACAATCTCCTCATCAGCCCCTAAGGCAAACAGCAGTCCATGTTCACTGAGAAACAGAGCGGCTTCTGCGCTATCAAATCCTCGTTTCAATCTTACATCCGCGTAGCACCAAAGGGTGTCATCATCACTCGCTTCGTTGCCTATCCCTAAATAATGCTGAAGAGAGGTTCCATCTTCATCGCAGGCTAACACCCATGAAGCGCGGATCTTCTCTGTCTCAAATTCTTCATCTTCATCATACTCTTCACGACCAAAGAGTTTGTTCGCCGTTAAGACAACATTACTTGCTTCTTGCTCGAGTTCACAAATATCGAGTCCCCGCTCTACCTCTACCCCGCGAGCTTTGAGTTCGACACTCAAACGCTCCTCCACAAGCCCACGCGGCAGCGTACGAGGTGGCCTATTCGAATCGAATGAAATTTTCGTCGCATCTTTGGAAGGAAGATGAAAAGTAAGTTTTTCAATTGCGTGGCTACCGCCAAATATCGTCTCGGCGAGACCCATTTTCTCAATTGCGATTTGAGCATGTGCGGAAAACACTAACGGCTGATAGGAGCGACTGGGTGAGAGTCTTGAATCAATCACTCGAACCTCAGCACCCTGCCGACGGAGCTCACAGGCGAGCATTAAGCCTATCGGTCCGGCGCCTAGCACGAGTATTTCTGGCATCTTTTCTCCGACCTCAGGTTGTCCAGCAGAGCATTTAGGGCAATTGACCTATATCGTCGTTATACTACTAGGACTATAGTCTGCTAGAAAGTCTATGTTTTTCAAGCACTTTCGCTGATTGCACAGGTTTTAGCATATCTTCCGACTTCTCAGCTTCGAGCAATTTTGTGACGATGTTTCAGTTATGGAATAAGCAGCCAATTAATAGCGTCTAATTTCAGACGCTATCTATAGAATACTTTAAATGCACAGATTTTTTTTAGTCCGATTTGCCAGTTTCCTCACCCTCTCGCTTTGCTGTTTATCTGGCATGTGGAACTCCACGTGCCTTGCTGAAGCGAAATTTCCCGACGGAACCAAGTACGTAAAAGCAAGCCTGGTTAGCAATACGGAGCGAATGCCGTATGTGCCGAGAACTCAATCTAATTCCCCTGTTGTACAAATTGGCGTCCATTTCGAAATAGAACCGGGCTGGCACATCTACTGGAAGAACCCAGGAGAGGCCGCGACTGCGACGCGAATTCAGTGGAAGGTTCCACCGAGCGTTGAGGTTAATTCGGATGAGGTTGGATTCCTCTGGCCAACTCCCTACAGATTTCTTGAACGCGGTGACATCACTACATACGGCTACAAGGATGAGGTTCTCCTTTCGACCTCTCTGATGTGGAGTCGAGGTGCCCTCCCACCAAAAGACTCTAGACTTAGGCTCAGTGCCGATGTTTCTTGGCTCGTCTGTAAGGACATTTGCGTTCCAGGGCGAACAAGTCTTTCTCATACGATTTCGACTTCGAGAACCGGAATCGAAATTCCATCAGATCAAGCGAAGCTCTTTTCTGAGTTCAGAGCTAAAACACCTTCTCCACATTTCACAAGCTCGGCAATGCGATCGCTTGCTTCCCCTAGTCAGCTATCGATGAGTAAAGCCGATGTGCGACCAGCTAGCTCTTTTGTCGCTACGCTGTTGCTCCCAGGTTTTAACGCCTCCTCTAGTGAGGCTGCGGCAAAACGCCTACAGGTCTTTCCTCACGCCTCAGATACCCTGACCTACGGCAAACCGTTTGTCGCGCACCTAAGCGAGGAGGCCGGTGCCCCTGGCGGATCATTGGTCAACATTCCGATTTCAGTTAGCGGTGACGCTAAAGACAGTGAAGCAGCGATCGAGTTTACTCTTGCGCTTGAAGACTCAAACGGTGACACAGAATCGAGAGAGTTTGTTGGAGCTATTAGCGTTTCGAACAATGCTAAGGAAACAAATATTCAGCACGACCTTAGTGAATACACTCAGGACTTTGCGCCACTTACCTACCGCATAATCGCCCATACAGACGCGCCAAGCCTTCCCAAGGCAAGAACAACAATCGCGTTAAGTTCTATCAGTCTTCTAGGCGCCATTCTTTCCGCATTTATTGGAGGCATGCTTCTTAACCTCATGCCCTGCGTGCTGCCAATTCTATCGCTTAAACTAATGGGCTGTATCACCGCCTACGACAAAAAAGCGAAGGAAGCAAGACGTTCTGCGCTTGCCTACTCACTCGGTATTCTCGCGAGCTTTATGGTACTGGCCGCCGTGGTGGTGTTGCTCAAGTCTATGGGACTGAGTATTGGTTGGGGATTTCAGTTTCAGTACCCCGGGTTTGTTGCTGGACTTGCCCTTGTCGTATTTCTGCTAGGCCTCGGATTCTTTGACGTCTACACCGTACACCTTCCGGGAATGCAGTCAGCAAATCAAGTTGTCGGAAACTTACACCCCTCCTTCGCTAAACATTTTTTCGACGGGGTGCTCACCACTGCTCTATCCACCCCCTGCACTGCCCCCTTTCTTGGTGCTGCACTTCTTGTGGCCTTCAGTCAGTCCGCTGCGATTACCTTTCTCCTTTTCTTTTTCGTTGGACTTGGCCTTGCGCTGCCCTACGCATTCTTCACGATGAGTCCCAAGCTTCTCTGCTACCTGCCAAAACCTGGCGCCTGGATGTGCAGAGTGAGGCAGTTCATGGGGTTTCTACTTTTTGGAACCGTCCTCTGGCTTTTGTTTGTCCTCCATCGACTTACCTCAGAAGGAGTGATTTGGGCCTTGAGTATCATGCTCGTGCTTTACTTCTCTTTTTGGCTGTTTGATTGGGCCAATCTACTAACATCAAAGCGATGGAAGATCGCAGCTCGAACGACGGTGGCGATATCTTGTTTAGCCTTTGTCGTTTTCTGCTTCCCGTTGCTTACCGCCCGAAGCTCCTCTCAAGGTCAGGAGTATGTATCCAGCGAGGGTATCACGTGGCAGGTCTTTTCAGATGAGGCGGTTGAGACGGCCAGAGC
>QIGM01000159.1 GCA_003230795.1 bacterium | reverse complement strand
AAGCAACTTCTTGCGAAATGCCTCAAAGAGTTCCCGAAGTGGCGCGTCTTCGGCAAGATGCTTATGATTTCCGATAGAATATGCCTGCGGCTTCTCTTCTTTGCGGCGATACTCGGCAAGTGTGTTGTTCGATAAACCCGGTGACTGCCAGATGCCGTTAGCCTTGTCTGCTAGTCGGTCGGCGCGTTCAGTGATGCTTTTTTCATCCCAAGTATCCAGCGTTCCCAGCCCTTCGTTCACCCGTAGCGGACTTTCCTTAAAGCCCCCTTTCATATCACGCTTCTCAGTAAATGGGCGGTCACTGTATTCGCTGTTGTACCCAGTCAGTGTAAGATTCCCAAGCGTATGTAGGCAGGTTTCATGAATCCGCTTCCATTCCGGTCCGAGTGATTCTCTCCATGCTTTTGAAAGCTCCTTGTTCTGGGGCATGATGTGTTCAATTGTGTATTCATCGACTGACACCCGTTCTTTTCGGCCATGATTTTCCATCCTTCGCAACCAATAGCTGCGGCTGCGAAAGTTGTAGATGTCCCGAATCTTGAACTCCCGAAAGAATTCCTCGTCGTTTGGAAAACGTCGATAAGAAGGCAACAGCAGAAATTGGGCCTGTGCACTCTCCAAATAGCGGTCTTTTTTTAGATCGCGACTGAAATTGGCAAAGGTCTTATTCAGCGAGTTCGTCGGGATAGCACAAATGGCTCTTCTGAACACATAGCTTTCTACAAAACGAATAATCTGTTCAAACTCTTCGCGATTTAGCGTACCAGACTCATAGTCGTGATACATCTCAAGCAACAGTGGGTAGGACACGTCCACCTTCAGCTCCCGCAAATCACGGAAGGCCTCCCTGAGCCCTTTTTCCTTTTCCTGCCCCAACGCTATCGCACAGAAAAAGCCGGAAAAAGCATGGATACCCGCTACCAATTCGTCAACTCCTCCAGCAGCCATCTCTGGACTACAGGCATAAGCCTTGAATGCCGAGTAGACCTCGCGAATCTTTGGTATCTGACCTGTTTTGACTGTCAGGAAATGGCGCATAAAACTGTCGAACTCTTTACCGTAGGCCTCCTGCCCAAAGGCCACTTCCATTGGTCGCCAGTGTTCCCTGTACAGTCGACTCTGATGTTCAGGTTCCAGTCCCATCAGGATATAGTTGCGGATAAGATCAGCCTGACTGAGTTCACGCCCCGTCGAATTCATGCTCTCGAATATAAGCTGCGGATTGTCCTGATCTCGACTGAGAGAAATGTCTACAACCATCAGCTTGGCCAGACCTCTACATACAGGGATCAGGTCGTCACCGAGTTTCTCAATCTGTTCTGCAAAGAACTCAAAATTGTCCTTCACGCGAATGGAGCACTCCACAGGTAATTCACGCTGCTCTACAATCGCAAGAAGTGATTCTTTGTCAGTCTGTGTTAGCAGTAGCTTGTAACGCTTCTCGCCGTCTTCGAGCGGATTGAGAAGGTAGTAACTGCGCAGCTTCTTTGCCGAGAAACCATCGAGTGGTTCCTCCTCGCCAAGATGCCTGGCAAGTGCTTCGATAAGCAGCGCGACGGTCGTAATGCGTTGTTGCCCGTCGATCACGAGCAGTGGAGATTGGCTCGATACCTGATAGAGACCTTTTTCGATGTAGACAATCGATCCTACAAAATGTGCAGCAATGTCATCGTTTTAGCCAGCACGAATAATGTCGTCCCAGAGTTGTCTGCACTCGGACTCCGTCCAGGAATAGGTGCGCTGGTAGATCGGAACAACAAACTGAGGTGATTTTTTGAAAAACTCTAATAGTTTTGCTTCGGTTGCCTTCATGCAAGAACCTCCTGTTTGGTGTGTACAGGAGTGATGCACTTCCTGCCACGCAAAACGTCTGTTGACACCAACAGACAGGATTCAAATCGAGCGAGCCTTTTCTTTTCTCTCTTCAACTCTCGCTCCTTGCCTCTTGCTGAGCCTGATCCACATTACTGTCCTTACGCACCCACGCGTCAACTTCAGAGAGTTTGAAACGGAGGAGGTTTCCCGCCCTGTGAGAAGGGAAACTACGGTCCTTAATCCAGCGACGAACCGTCTCTTTGTTCACTTTTAGGTGAGTCGAAACATCGTCGATATCTACCCATTGCTCGCCTGTATCCATGGGGTCTAGTCTCATTTTTTTAGTACGCCCAAAAGTTGGTGAATGTGGTCAAATGTAGGCGAACGAAGTCCTTATTGTCAATAACCTGGTCGAATTCTATTCCTTCTAGAGGCTTACTCTCGCTCTTTTCATAACTTCGTTGCTGCTTGGGCGAATGGCCTTACCACCCGCCGTCGCAGTGGCAGGATTTCAGTAGGCAGCGGCTTCTTCCCCGCCTGCTTCCTCACCCGATTCACTTCTCTGAGCATCATCAAGAGTTGCCTACGAACCGGCGCGTAGGGTGCAATTGGCAACTGATAGAAGGCAAGTGCCATTTTCTTGGATGATTCCCGCTGCGCCCGCTCAGCAAACCAAGCTTTTAACTCAAGATATTGCTGACGGTCGATGGCAACATGGGAATGCCATTTGTCATCCCGACTGCCATCTTTTTTGCGCCCTCCCCGCTTGTAGCTTAATGAGTAACCTGCGTAATGAATTGGCACACGGCGAATGTCGCGGATGAGATTTGCCTCTTGCTCAAAAAACTTATGCTCACCTTTGGTGGCAAGAATAACAAACACCAATTCGTGACGAATATACTGTAAGTTGGCCAAGCCTGCTTTCTTGCGACGAGCCCTAGTCGATTCGGAGACAGCAATTCCATATTTGTTGATGAGCTTATCATCGACCACCATCGGGTCTTTGCCATTTGGCACTTTCCCGAAGACATAGAACCAGTAGCCATGCCGCAAATAAGAACAGGCAATCTGCTGAACGAATCCTTCCACTGAAGTTGCAACAGCTCGATACGGCATAACTCTCAAAGCGCAATCGCATCCTCCTTTGAGCTAAAAATGAGGGAGTTTGTTCTACGGCACATACTCCCCAAAAAGCCGGATATCATATCAAAGAACGCATGGGCGAAGGTGCAGCTATGTTGCTTGACCGCTTGAGCAATGACGCTCAAATCGACTCAATAACACATCAACTATCGTTGAATCGCTGCGCGAAACTACATTCTTAAATAGTGCCACGCCAATTCATACAACCCTTCACACAAAGAACCTGTCGACGGCACCGCCGGAGTCAAAACGTACTCCGACGGTACCGCCGTTGGTCCGCCGTCACAGAAGGCCAGTATTCCCATACCAGTCTTGTGTAACCGCTCGCGCCCTACCAAGGATCGGCGACTTCATAGGTGAAGTCACCAACACAGATCTTTAACAGCTACATACTGCCCGTCAGTCCTTTCGTCGTGGTAATCGCAGTCAGCACCACCTGTTACTACTCCAACGAGTCCCCACTGCCTTGCAGGGAACATCGCTTGAATCCTCAATCAAGCTCCCGCTTGATAAGAACTCAACTTTCTACTCAGACCACACTCCCACTCTATGGCATTTGAATCACCTGGATGACTCGAAGGCTTTTGCCTACTTCCAGGCACCGGTAACCGGCCGGCAGCCACAGAGCTTCCTGCGTTAGTCATTTCCTTCATCTTGCGATTCACGTCGCTATCCCGCTTACACGGGAGGAACGTTGGTCGTATGTCCA
>QIGM01000336.1 GCA_003230795.1 bacterium | reverse complement strand
TCCTGCACCTGATCCAACGCCTGATCCTGCACCTGATCCAACGCCTGATCCTGCACCTGATCCAACGCCTGATCCTGCGCCACCAGATCCAAACGCGCCTGGGGATCCGAATGACTTACCACTGCCGCCGTCTGATGTGCCGGCACCACCGGCACCACCACCACCAGCGCCGCCAACGCCAATTAGTCCTTCGTAGTGTGAGAACTATAGTTGTCGATCTTTAAGATTCCGGTTTTTGGTTGAGCATTGTTCGTCCGATTTACGCATCGGCCAGAACTTCAACCCAGAACTTCAACCAGGACTCATTGCGTAGGAGCGCCCTATTTTATTATTGACATGTATGCATCAAATATGCATATATGTATGTATGAGAACAACATTAAACATTGATGACATTCTGCTCGAGCGAGCTTCCCAGCTTACCGGAGTCGATGAAAAGACAGCTTTAGTCAGGTTGGGGCTAGAGGCGTTGATTGCCCGAGAAAGCAGTCAGAGACTTGCAGATTTGGGGGGCACCGAGCCAAACTTAAGAATAGCGCCTCGCAGACGTACCTCTAAGAAGTAATGATACTCGTAGATACCTCGGTTTGGGTTGATCACTTCAGAAAAGGCAATACCCACCTACGAGGAGTACTGTCAGATGGGCTTGTTGTCTGCCACCCATTTGTTGTTGGGGAACTCGCCTGCGGAAACCTTAAGAAACGTAAGAAAATCTTAGCTCTACTTAATGAACTCCCAAGATTGACAATTGCCTCCAACGATGAGGTCTTTGAGCTAATAGAAAGAAGAAAACTGTCAGGAAGAGGAATCGGTTGGGTAGACTCGCATTTACTATCATCCTCACTTCTTTCCGGTGTGCCCATCTGGACATCAGATAGGCGCTTAGCACAGACCGCATCCGACCTTGGTATCAACTTCGACAAGGGAAGGTAATGTTTCGCGTGAGTTGTTTGTAAGCGAAGCGCACAAATCAGCTCACGCAATGGTTATACCGCCATTTGCCATTCTCTCCGAATGGCAAATGGCGTCGGCATAGAATTTTGCTACTATATGGCATATATATATTTAAGAGAGAGTATATGCCATGGCTAAAAAACTGAAGAAAATTTCTACCAATATTCCAGAGGATCTCCTAAAGAGAGCTTGCCGAATAGCTGACTTAAACCAGACGGAGGCCCTAGTTGCTGGACTGAGAGAGCTCATCGCCCAGCACGAAAGAAAGGCAATCGTTGATCTAAAAGGTAAAGTCAGTATTGATCTTGATGAAATTCGACAACGAGTTCGACTATGAGCGATGCTGTTGTCGTACGATACTTCTGTTTTTATTGATTACTTACGTAGCTCTTCAGGAGACGCTCTAGCCGTACTGACATTAAACAATCAAGTTCTGCTCTCACCAATCGTTCGCCTTGAGCTGTTAGCTGGCGTCAAGAAGAAACAATCTGCCATTATCGATAAGCTCTGCAAAGCACTTCGCAATATAGACTCTTTTGCTTCACCAGCAGAATGCGAAAAACTTCTGAAAAGAGCTCGAGGATCCGGACTCTTTGGTGGGATTCCAGATCTGCTCATTATCGCCGATTCGATCCGTCACAAGGCACCACTCTACACTCTTGATATGAAAATGAAAAAACTTGCGCGAAAGCTCGGAGCCAAACTCATCGAACTTTGAGAAAACGGAATAGCGTGCTAGTTCAGCTCAGTCCGAACCACAGGTGAGGGCTTGTAAGCAATTCCTCAATGGCGTTCTTGTCGGCAAAACGAAGAGCCGCGTTTCATAGCGGTGCTACTCTAGGACTTTCATGTATAGATGGTCGATGCTGGTTCCGCCTCCGGAGCCTGACTTCGTCTAGTCTCCGGAGGCTCCCGGCACTAGCCTTAGTCGACGATGGGATAGGAAAGTCCTAGAGTAGCACCGCCATGAAACGCTACGCAGTTGCGGAGTCGTTGAAATTCGGGTGCCAGGCACCGTGATCTATTATCCGCGACATCACGGCGAGCCTGGAAGGATTTTCACCAACGTGGCAATGTAACGAATCCATCCTCCAAGCAACAGTAGAAGCAAAATATAAAGCAGTAGAGGTCTAAACACGACTAAAACGCAGGAGTGAAGATTGACATCCGAAAGACTGCAAAATGTTCTAGTCGAAGAATCGATAAACGGTAATCCAAAGATAACTGCTCCAATGACGACAGCAATGGAATTCGGCAATGTCACTCCCGATACTAGGAGGGTCAATATACATAGAGCGACATAGAAACCTAAACCATGGTTCCAAGCCCAAGACTTACCACTCCATATTGATCGAACAATGAGACCAACCCAAACTGTGAAGCCGCAGTAGCTAGCGATCCATAATACCAAGTTGAGCTTTATCCAAGAGAGGTTGGGAGGGCTCCCTTTTGTGAATAGCAACGAGAGCGTCGGCAGCATGACTTGGCAAAATACGAAGGTTGCCAAAAATACCGCTAAACTCAGCTGTAGGCAAACAAGCGCTAACGAAATCGGACGACCAAAGAATTTATCTTTCGATGAAGTCATACTAGCTAACGAGTAAACCCATTGAGGACTCCGGCGGATAACGTCTAGGTGAGCGGCGGGCTACACCCGTTCTTAGCTCTGCTAGTAATCTAAGCGGATTCTGCAGGACGAACCAGCCGTTCGCTCGATCTTTTTGTGTTATGCGGCTTGCTTGACAGACTCGTATAAAAACTCTGGGGCAAAATCAGCTCCGTTTGCCCATGCAAGAGTGTAGAGTTCCGGATGAACTGTAAAGTTCTTGAAATAGTCGATATCCTTAAGGGGTTCAAAAATCTCACCATGAAGCTCCTCGGCTAAGTCGACTTCACCTGAAACACCATCACGAAACTCCACCCAAATAGTGAAGTTCTTAATATGTCGAGCTTTCGAAATCCGATAATCCATAAACAATTACTCTAGTGGTTCGACCCTGTTTAGAGGCTTACGTTCACGCGCCCTAGGTGGAAATTTTCCTAAAAATTCGCCTGAGCGAATATCGACCGTTGTTTCAGAATCACCGTAAACTGCATGGAAATGAGGAGGCCCATGCTCTCGGTAAAACATTGCGATGACGATTCCGAGGAATCTGCTTATCTCCGGCATAGTAACTCACTCGTATGGTTTTGCCGCATAATGGCGAGGCTCACGGGCGCGAGTTTACGTACGAGGGTCCCGTGCAGCCAGTGGTTCTGTGTCGTAATCATAAGCGTTGAGAAATATTATTGCGCTTGTCACATATATGTGACACAATTAGATAATGGGTGTCAAGGAGTGGACCATTGAGAAGTACGTGTTAGCTAACGGTAAAGTACCGTTCGACGACTGGTTTGAGGGTTTTAGTTATGATTTTCAGGCAAGGATTGATGCTCGCCTTGATCGAGTAAGCCTGGGAAATTTTGGAACCAGTCGTGGCGTTGGCCAAGGAGTTCACGAATTGAAATTTTCGTTTGGTCCTGGGTATAGGATTTATTTTGGGACTAGCGAAAATCGTATCGTATTACTGTTATGTGGAGGCGATAAGAGCACGCAGAAGAAGGACATAAAGTATGCGCAGTTACTGTGGAAGCAATACTTGACCGAAAAAGAGGCTTAGAAAGACATGCCCACACGAGATTATCAAAAAGATTTACTCAAACGACTTTCATCGTCA
>QIGM01000301.1 GCA_003230795.1 bacterium | reverse complement strand
CAGGCAAGGTGGTGGCCATTGATCGCCAGACGCGCGTGGCGGTCGATTTGGTTGAACAGATTGCAGGCAAGCAGGCGCTGCAAGATGCGGCGGCGGATATTGCGGAACGGATATTGCCAAAACTGCTTCAAGGCAAGGCGGAGTAGACCATGACAATTCGTAGAAGATACTTTTTTCCTAAAAGCCTATCCCAGAACTCAAAAACCCCCTCTCCGGCGGACCGGAGAGGGGGATTTGGGATAGGCTCTAGGTGGCTAATGTGGTTACTGCTAATGGCTAGCAGCCAGTGGGCTGTACCTGCGTTGGCGGTTGCTGAGAGCCGTGTTTTACGAATCGCTCTTATCGACGTCAGCCAAACGGATGATTTACCAAAGACACTGATGGATTTATTGTTCGTTGAGATGAGTTCCGAAGAGGCATTGGAACTCGTCGAACGAGAAGAGATCCAAAAGGTTTTACAAGAACAAAAGCTTAGTTTAGCCTTCGGCCGAAGCATCGTTTCGGCCCGCTCTGTTCAAGTGGGTAAGCTTGTCAGCGCCGAAGCGATTGTCATGCTAGCCGCCGAACCCAAGGAAAATGGCCTTCAGCCAGTCCGTGTAAGAATCGTGGATACGAAGCTTGGGATTCGATATTGGGAGTCTCGAGTACAGTGGCCTCAAAAAGCCAGCGAGATCGCTGCCTGGAGCCAAGCGTTAGCCACGCAAATTAAGCTCGAGCTAGCACGCCTACGCAATGCAACGGGCACCCTGCAGCTTGTTTCGGTGTCTGAATTTATAAATCAGGAAATATCGAGTCAAACAAACTGGCTTGGTGCGATTCTTCGTGCGAGTCTCCAGCAACGTCTGTTGAATCAACCGAACATCGTGTTTATGGAGCGTGACGAGATACTTCCGCTAATTCAAGAAAGAGCATTGACGAGCGATTTGCCTCAGGCGTTGAGAGAATCCACGATCACTATTGATGCGCAGTACCAACTGCACATTGGGCAAGCGGCGACCGAAGTGGAGGTGACACTCCATGTAAGAAGGGCCCATCAAGCCTTGGTCACCAAGTCGGTTCGAGGTTTCTTGAGGGATAAGAATGTTTTATGTCAAACTGTTGCCGAAGCAGTGTTGCACATACTGGGAAGATCAAGCAGCGAGCCAATAGACGGCTTTGCCGAAGCGAAGCTACTAGCCGATATAGGCCAGCGCTATTTGACTTTGGATCAAAAACAAGATGCTTTGCGTCCGCTGTTGGCAGCCTATGCCTTGGACCCTGATAGCTTTCGTATTCAGGCATTATTGCTTCATGCTGGACGCGAATTAGCAAACAACTCTATTTGGAGGAGTCGCCGATTGAAAGGCGAACAACGTGAAAAACTCAAACGCCAGACGGTACCGCTATTGATGCTGATGGCAGATGTGGCGCACAAACTATTAGGTCATAAGGAATTTCCCCTCTCTTCTAGTGCTCCATGGGATCCGTTCTATCATCGGAGTCAAGTCATATTTGCCTATCAGTCTCTTTTTACAGCTCCAGCTTTAATGCATCGGTATTTAGGGGAGGAAGATGTTGAATCGCTCCGGAGCCTTAAAGTACTTCAAGAAGTAATAGGGCGTCTCTATGAGAAACACCTGGAAATGACGCAAACAGAAAAAGACCGCCAGTACTACTTTGCATTGTCTGCCGGAATCGGGGGTAGTATCTGGTGGGAAAAATCTCCCTCGGAAGCGTTGGCGAAGCGTGTGGAACTTTTAGAACTCGCCGACGATCTACTGAGGGACAGCCTAGTTAGAAACAAGTATCGCCATGATGCCAATTTAATTTTTTCAGGTGCTTACTTCGATCTGAATAGAATTCCAACCTGGTCCGAGCGATACAATTTAGAGCCGCTCTATGAAGAACACCTCCAGCAACTGAGCCAATCGAATCGCCTCTTTCTTCGCCTCCGGGCGGAGTGGGCTTGGGCAACCTACTACGCACGACACCTGAAAGACAAGGGAAATTCGATCAAGCACTACCAGCGTTTTGTTGATCTTCTGGTCAGCGAAATTCTTGCGGACCCCAAGCTTGCTCATTTGTGCGAATCTCATTGGGTGTCAATCGTCAACCCTGGCATTCCTCTCTCGAAAGAGCAAACTGCTGAATCTTATAGCAAAGTCATTCGTGCTTCTTTTGATCATGTTTTGCTTAGAAATCCGCAGCTCTGGGAGAACTTAATTCTTAATGCTTATCACTCTTTCGAGGAGGCCGGCTCTCCGGAAAAGGCAGACCAATTACTTCAAGATTGCATAGCATGCTTAAATAATTCGTCCGACAAAAGTACCTATTCTCAAGCTTCCAGGATTTCAGCAAAGCTCACAGGCTGGCGTGAAACTTTGCAAGCACGTCATCCGAAGCATTTAGCTCGCGCAGATGAGATGATTCGAGTTCAGGTCGAAGCTCGTTCCCTATTCAATGCAAAATCAATACAGAAGAGTTTGGGTACGCAGGGCGATAGAGTTAGCTCTCTGGAGTTTCATTACCTGATCTCTACGCCAGAAGCTTGGTTATTGGTATGCACCAACGCAGAGGGGAATCAACCTATTGTTGTGTGGCTCGATACGGAATCCTTCCGTGTCAAATCAGCAATGGCATTTCCCGAGCAAATCCCTAGAGATCCCACTAAGAGCATGAACATTCGCCGCTACGTCCGAAGAAGCCCCTTTGTTGCCGTCGCGGGGCAAGATGTTGTCGTGGGCTTGCATGGCGGCGGCATAGTCTGGTTTCGTCCGAGGAAAGAACCGATCCATTTTTCCATCAAGCATCTCAAGAACCCAACAACGCTAAAACAGCCGCTGGCAAACGACTCGATTCGTCAAATTGTATTGCTCGATAGAGTGGCTTATGTACGCATTGGAGAGAAAATTGGGGATAAGGCCTTAATGGAGCTCGAGTTAGATAGCGGCAAATCCCGCGTTTTATTCTCGTCACGAGAAGAATTCACTCAACATCCTTTAGCGGGAGCAAAAGTTTCGTCGATTGCCTCCGACAGCGACAACTCACTCCTGTTGGTTTTAGCCCGCTCACAGAATTTCCCAAGCGGACTCGTCAAATTTTGGCCAAAGAGTGGTAAATATCAGCGAATTCATGCAAATAAAAAAAACATACCCCAAACGTACTTTAGTTTTTCCCATTACGTCCACTATAACGGCTACTTCGTGGGCACTGCACGACGAACGGGGCACCGTAGCCAAGAATGGTTTCTCTACTTGCCTCAAAATTCTTCGCCTCAGAAGCTTATCGGCGAGCACCTTCCCGCCGGAGATGACGTGCGTAATTTGACATTGACCGAGGAGGGGAAGTTGTTAGCCGTGACGCGTCGACAGGTATTAGAAATCGATCCGTTTCCGAAAAGTACCATCAAATCAGACGAGGAAATACGGCCAGCAGTGAGGAATGAAAGTTGATGAGCCAGTTCATATCACTAGTAACAGCTGCTTTTCTGCTGATAAATTCAGCTTGTGCCCGCGCAGAGACCACTATCGCGATCACCACTACGGTTCATACGCGCGCCTCGGCCGAAGACCGGGCGCTGATCCAAGGGTTGCTGCCTCTGATGGAGGTTGCTGTTGGCGAAGAAGAGGGGCTGCAGGTTGTCGAGCGAGAAGCGGTTGCTGCGATTGTGGCAGAATTGGCTCGAAACCGTAGCC
>QIGM01000035.1 GCA_003230795.1 bacterium | reverse complement strand
CGTAGACATTGAGAGTTTCAAATCCATTTCCTATTGAGAGCGATTGATCTACTGCTTTGTCAGAGCTAAGGATTGTCAAAGCAGTATGTCGATTGTAACGAATCGGATGGCTTTTCTACGTGCGAGCCCGTTTTGGCAACCTCCCAGGCCAATGCTTATCCCCTGGGAATCCGGGCCTCATCGGTTGCGTTTCGTAAACAACACGCTGGATTAGCGTGGCAAGGAAACAACCGAGCTGGGGCAAGCCTAACGTCTATCCATACGGGTTGATGAATCGTAACTCCATGTCAGCAAAGAGGTTGCCGCCTGTTTCTTATGTAGCGAGCGGCTACCGGCACAGACTCTGCAATAGGGCGTCTTCGAAGAGAGCAGACCATCTAAGCAGGCCCCGAGGAAGTAGCCATGCCACGCAACAGGACACCTAAGCAAGAGACCGCCTCCCAGGACAAAAGCACCGCAGGGACAAACGGCATGCATAAAAATCGCCTGAATGGTTCTGCTGCCAAACTCAATGGCTCTGCTGACAAGAAGGGCGAAATCGACGCTGAATCGAAAGATATTAATGAAGAGCCAAAATCTGGGAGTGCCACCGCGATTGACGATCCCGTACGGATGTACTTGATGCAGATGGGCGAAATCCCAATGTTTTCGCGCGATATGGAAGTGGACTCTGCCAAAAGGATCGAATATACCCGATCAAAATTCCGCAGAACGATGCTATCCAACGATTTCGTGCTTCATGGAGCAGTAGAATTGCTGCAAAAGGTGGCCGATGGCAATCTGCGGCTGGATCGGACTATCGAGATCTCGGTGACCAATATTGCTGAGAAGAAACGAACACTTAAGCGAATCGGGCCCAATCTGATCACGATTCGCCATCTTTTGGCACAAAACCAGGTAGACTATCGTACTGCGGTCAGCCGGCGGGCCTCTCAAGCCCAGAAGCAAGCGGCATGGCGACGTTTGGTATGCCGACGAAACAAAGCCGTTCGATTGGTCGAAGAACTTAAACTGCGCATCCAACGCCTGCTGCCAATTATGGAGCAGCTGCATGAGATTTCCGATCGAATGTCCAGTGTCAAAGAGCAATTAGCACATCCCGAGCAACTTCTGAATCCAGGCCTGCAAAATGAGTTTAGCGAAGAGCTTCGGTACCTGATGCGGATTACGCTCGAGACGCCCTCAACTCTGGCTCGCTCGAAAGAACGTTGCCTACGCCGCAAAGGGGCCTACGATGCTGCAAAACGAGATCTTTCGGCAGCAAATCTTCGACTGGTGGTCTCGATTGCCAAACGTTATCGCAACCGTGGCATGAGCTTTCTTGATCTGATTCAAGAAGGCAATACTGGCCTGATGCGTGCCGTGGATAAATTCGAGCATGCTCGCGGCTACAAGTTTTCGACCTATGCGACCTGGTGGATCCGACAGGCGATCACACGGGCGATTGCCGATCAAAGTCGTACAATTCGGCTTCCCGTACATATGATCGACACGATGAGCAAGATTCGCACCGTATCAGCAGAATTTGTCCAGGAGTTTGGTCGTGAGCCAAATCCTGAAGAAATCGCTGAGCGTGCTGGGCTTTCGATCGAAGATGCCAAATGCGTACACAAAATGACCCGCCAGCCGTTGTCGCTCGATCAGCCGGTAGGCGACCACGAAGAGAACTACTTTGGCGAATTCCTGGAGGAGAAATGTGTTGAGGATCCGCTCTACGACACCAATCTGGAAGCTCTTAAGAGGCGTTTAGAAGAAGTAATGGAAGATTTATCCTATCGTGAGCGAGAGATTATTCGCCTCCGCTACGGTTTAGCCGACGGATATACCTATACGCTTGAAGAGGTCGGTAAGATCTTCTCGGTAACTCGCGAACGAGTCCGACAGATCGAGTCTAAAGCGGTCCGTAAACTTCAATCGCCATATCGCTCCCGTTCGCTGACCGGCTTCTTGGATGGATATGAGCCAACCCCGATTGATGTGACATAAATGGTTTTCAGCCTGTCGCCGTTCACTTTTTCAAGCTCGGCAAGGTAAAAATAGCACTAGCCCGGCTCGCTAGTTAGGATAACCCTCCCGGAAATTCCTGATTGGCGCGTCGGGCTAGTGAATTTACTTACTAGAGCCGGTTTCAAAACACGTTTTTAGCTCGCAGAAGGAACGAAAGTCAGTATTCTTTATCGATAGATATAGACTTTCGTTTCCTCTGCGAGCATCTCTGGCGAGAAAATAGGAGTTTTGAAACCGGCTCTACGCTTTAAACCATAAAAATCAACCGTGGTCTGTCTCACAGACCTAGACATAATGTATTGACCTGCCCTCTTCGAAGACGTGGGTTAAGATTCCAAGATCAATCGAGATTGAATTTGGAGTTCTCAGAGCCACAAGCGAAAGGAGACAGGTCATGCCGAATTATAGCAAGTACCTCGGGTTGGGCGTAGACTTCCAGAGACAGGTTTTTAAGTGCCAATGCTCGTTGGGATTGAACGCAAATCTATATAGAGCCACAACTTAGGCTCATGAAGGTAGATTGCTTTTGAATAGATTCGAGCTCCCATCCACGCATCTGGGGGGTATCCATCCTGATATAGCCCTTTGCAGTAAAAGCCCATTTGCATATGAAAATGTTGTCACGCTGCCAAGCGGGGCATGTACTCTTGCCCTAGTGCGACGTTTTCATCCCCCCATAAGGGTGAGATCACTAGCTACGTAGAATTGGGGAGTTTACTCTTTTGTTTCGGGTAGGTATTCTGTGGGGTAGTAATCAACACTTTTTTAATTGGAGCTGCTATGAAGAACAAACCACACCTTACCCCACGTCAGACCGAAATCATTCGCCTTGTCAGTCTTGGCTGCACGAATGACGAAGCAGGTGCGATTCTGAAAATTTCGCCTTCTACGGTTGACAATCACAAAACTCGAGCCATGGAAGCATTTGGCACCAACAAGGCTGTGTTGATGACACGCCTGGCTCTTAAGTTCCGCATTACTACCATGAAGGACCAACTCACAACCCGTGAGAAGCGTCTGAGTGGTCGTAAAAAAGATGGTTGGAACTAGTAGTAGTGAGTTGCTCACACCTCGTCTGGCGTAGGCGAAGGACGAATTAGTCTCTTCACCTATTGCCAGAAAGAGGTTGAGCGAACTGGGAAAGAAGTCTTTCTTGCACCCCCGTGGATTTGCCTCTTTCCCATTGAGAATAGCCATTCTCTACTTCGTGGCTTTCGTCTTTGACGGAGATATCAGAAGCACTTGCTCTGACTCAACATGAGCAAGCAATTTTTCTTTCTTCCACCAGGTGGACTTCATCTTCCGCTTGCTATAGAGACTCTCTCCCTGATCCATAAAGTGCGGCGAGTCGGCATGTCCGCTTTGACCCCAGGGGATGCAAGTCAAAGATTCAATTCCTTCGGGATGGAAGAACATCAGAATCATGGCCATCGAGCCGTTATCAGCAATGAAATGGCCCGGGTGGTCTGGGTCTGCTGAGCTGCGAACATCGAACAGCGTCTCGGAGAAGTTGGCCTCCTTGTTGCCAGAGCGAAAATCAGCTCCACCTACGGGGAAGAACTGGCCGCCTCGGCCAACCTTGTGAATGTCTCCCCAGGCAATGTCCCAACGTCCATATTGGGCGGTCATCTCTTTGATCGTAGTGGCCAAAAGTTTTAGCAGTTGCAGT
>QIGM01000298.1 GCA_003230795.1 bacterium | reverse complement strand
AAGCCAAAAAGTCTCTCGCGGCGATCACTATCGATCCAGCGTATGAATTGCTCGGGGAGCATAGATTCGACGAAACTCAGGTGCGAGAAGAGATGCTAGCTACCGCCTGGTCTCTGCTTGACGAACTCTTACGACAAACCGCAAGCAAAGACACCACGGTAAGCCAAAAATGGGGAGGTTCCGCATGAAACTCCGCTCTCTTCGCATAGACCAGCTTCATACGGCCAATAGAATTGAGCTGCAAGAATTCGGGCCTTGCGTCAATGTCGTGCTAGGAGCTAACGGATCGGGGAAATCCACCAGCGTGCTCGCAATCCAAGGATTGTTGTGGCCTGAAGTCCTGGCAAGAATTAGCTACCCTCAGCTTCAAAGCACCTGGGAGCTTGATAACTCGACTCTCCGCATTGAGCGGAAAGGAAAAGAGACGCTTTGGTTTCTGGACTCGAACAAAGTTGAGGCGCCACTTGTTCCCCCTCCTCATCTCGCCGCCTGTTACACCTTAACACTTGATGATATTTTCGATGGTGAAGATAAAGAACTCGCAGAGGAAGTTGAACGCGATTTTGCGGGTGGATACGACTTCAAGGCACTGAAGGAATCATGCTTTCATTCACACAGCCGAACCCAAGTCACTCGGGCCCAAGTCACTCGGGCGAGAAACGATTTAGTCGCAAGCGAGAAAACTCTACGCGAGAAGCGTAGTGTCCAAGAGGCGCTTTTCCAACAAGAGCGCCTGCTAGAGAAACATTACACCACGCTGAAAGAGATTGAATCTGCGGAAAAGCGAGAACGGTTATTAGAAAAGCTTCTCTCTCGCACACAAAAACTAGCTGAACACCTTCGGCTGCAACACGAAATAGACTCTTACCCAGAGGCACATAGCTCCTATCGCGGCTTTGAACACAAACGAGCGCTCGAACTCCTCTCACGCAGCGAAAAGCTTCAGAAGGAGCGCAAAGAGATCTTTAGTCGCAAGCATGCCGCAGAAGAGACGATTGGACTTAGCCGAATTGGAAGCGACACTCTGGAAGCCTTCAATGAAGAACTCTGCCTAAAGCTACTTGAAAGCTTACGCAGCGAAGAGCATGAGCTCGACAGCATGCGCGGCAAAGCGCTGGAAGAAAAAGTGAGGCTTGAAGACCTTTCGTCGAAAGTTCCGGGGATTTCTAAGATAGCGCAGGCTACGCAAATTGGAGGGAAAGAAGTCGATGAGATGCTTCAGGCTTACCGCAGTTTCGATACCGCTCGCTTACGCTACGAAGCCAAGCAAGAAGAGCTGGCAATGCTCCAGACCGAGCTACCTGCGTCCGTTATCGAACAGCACTTAGCGAACGTTCGAGAGAAAAAACAATTACTCACGAACCTCGTCGCAAGCGACGCGTCCCTTAGCCGTAACAGGCTCCCTCTAGCCGCATTTTCTGTTTTGTCCTTGTGCCTTGCAGGCATCAGTACCCACTCTCTAGACTCTTCACTCCCAAGAGATCTGCACTCACTCACTGTTGGAGCTTTGATAGGCGTTTCAGTTCTAAGCGCAATAGCATTGCTAATTTCACGCATTAAAGCTGCAAGAGAACTAAAACGTCTTTCTACTACTATTCTCGAAGACACCCTCGAAGCACCGACCCTCCAAGAGCTAAACAAACAGCTCGATTCGGAGATCGCTACGCACTCTCTTGAATTAGAAAGGATTGCGCGAACTCGAGGAGTTAGTCAGTCAATTCAGCTTGCTGAGGAGGAGCTAAAAAACGCTGAGAATAACATGTCCCAATTAGGACTCCGCTTGGGCGCTGCTCCAAGCTTTTCCCGTGGAGGGCTCCCCTACTTCATCGAGTCGATAGTAGAATTCCAAAAAGCAGCACGTAGTTTTGCAGCCTCTAAAACTCGCGGAGAGTTTCTTGTCGGGAAGCATGCTGAAACACTCCTTAAGCTAAATGCTGCCCTCTCTCCCCTTAGCGCTCCTAAGCTAAGCTCATTTGTCGAAGCCTCAGCTTCCTTTAGTAGAGCGCAAACAACGATATCTCAGCATCGCAACGCAGTTTCTGAAGCAAAGCTCCTAGGAGAACAAGAACAGACTCTGACACAGGCAATTGGTGAAGTTGATTCCGAAACCCAAGGCATTTTCACTTCGCTTGGGCTTTCCGATAACTCAGCAGACACCCTAGAGGTTATCGATGCCAAGCATGAAGAGTTTCAAACACTCACAAAAAGAGCCTCCATCCTCGCTCACGAATTCGAGACAATTGAAAAAGAAGTTGGCGATTCGGAATCACTACTACTTGAGGAAGAGGCGATTCATTCACTTCTCGCTAGCTCTCGCGAACAGCTCTCGCAGAAAAATGACTTAGTAAGAGAAATAGACCGAGTAGAAACGGCCATCGCAAGAACAAAGAGGGAGCGAGTCCTAGAGAAGGCGCTACACCAGGCCTCGCGCGCTGAAGAAAAACTCCTCGAACTCTTTGAAAAAGATCGAAGTGACGCACTTGCTTCGGTTCTAGTTGGATCAGTTGAAACAGAGTACCGCTCAAGAAGCCTCCCCTTGGTTCTCAAAGAAGCGCAGAAGCTATTCGCGCTCTTCACTCAGGGTAAGTACACCTTCCTACCCTCAGACCCCTCTGCTAGCGACAGCTCAGGCTTTAGAGCCGAGGATACAAGCACGGGTGAGATTCTTCCCCTCGAACATCTCTCCCGTGGAACAAGAACTCAACTACTTCTCGCTGCCCGTCTCGCCTTCGCAAAACGGCATGAGCTCAAACATCCACTTCCATTTGTAATGGACGAAGTACTGAGCACATCTGACCCACAGCGCTTTGCTGCAATTGCTGAGTCCATGCTCCGACTTGCCATCGAAGAGAACCGACAGATACTCTATTTCAGCTCTCAGCCGGAAGACCTTGCTCGTTGGCTGGAGGTTTCAAAACGTCTCAATCTTGGCGAAGTCCACAGCCAGGAGCTCAGTCCTAACTTCACTCCCTTCGCCCCCACGAACAAGACGGCCTTCCCTGAGCATAAGGTGCCGAAGCCCAGCAACGGTGAGGACTACCGTTCCTACTTGCAGCGACTGGCTATTGAGGAACTCAAAGCAAGCACCACTACCGATGGAATTCACCTCGGCTATCTCCTAGATTCCTGCGACCTTCTATACTCTCTTTTAGTAATAGGAATCGAACGATACGCGCAGTTTCGTCTCCTGCAAGCAGGACCCGAGGCCCTAGTGTCGGAACTTGAGTTCTCCCAAGCAGCCGCCCGAGCTGAGGTCCTCACCGCAATCGCAAAAGCCGCGCGACACGGCAGAGGGAAACGTCTCACGCCAGAAGTAATCGTAGAGCAAAAAGTAAGTGATAAGCTCAAAGAGCCGATGATTGATCTTTTAGAAAAAGTAGATCGCAACGCCTCGGAGTATCTAGACGCACTGAAGAGAAAAGAAATTCCAGGATTTCGTCAGACAGCTATCTCTCGTTTAGAAGGACATTTCCTTCAAGAAGGTTTTGTCAGCCTAGATTCTCCACTCGATGAAAACGAAGCACGTGCACGAGTAGTGGCAGAAATCGCACCGCATCTGCAATCGCAAATACTGACCTCGGAGAGCTTCAATTCGATGTTCTCCGAACTTTGGCCACGCTTAGCGAAGAGTTAGAATCCCAATCCCCGGCGAAAACCGCCGCTACACGCTGTAATTACGT
>QIGM01000464.1 GCA_003230795.1 bacterium | reverse complement strand
TTCTGGTCGCTCAAGCATGAGTGGACCAAACATAAATCGTTTGATAATCTTGAGGAGGCGAGGCTGAGTGTGTTCAAATATATCGAAACATTTTACAATCGGGTGGGGATTCACCAGGCACTCGGTTACAAGTCCCCTGACCAATACGAAGCCGAATACGCCTCGGCAATAGTGGCGTAGAAATCGCCCTGTCCGGTATCCGTCAATCTTAGGCTATCGCATAACATGAGTTCTAAAAACATTTACCAAATGTACGTTTCAAATGGCGAGAGAACCGGTTTCTTCGTGCGGCGAGACTCGTGGAGTAGCGTGTATGCCAAAGTTCGGACAATCGCAGGACAAGTCGAAGGACCTTTAGTTGGAGAGCCGCCCTACTACAGCAATCCAGAAGTTGTAATGGACGTGTTTAGAAACGACGGTAGTTTGAAAAATGCTCATGAGTTAATGAGTTGCCCTGGATCGTACGCCTATACACAAATAAAGCCTCAAGCAGCACCCTGATCGTGACCTCCAGTTTCCTATTGCCTAATACCAAGCATCTGGCCATGTCGACATCATGATTTAATAAACAAAGCTCTGCGAAACAAAAGACTTATGCGTCACGATTACCCTATCTCAGGAAACGAAGATGAATTCGAGGACTTCTGCGTACGTTTCTATCGGCATTTGTTAAAGCGGGCTGGGTTGGTCCGGTACGGAAAAAGGGGACAAAAGCAATACGGAATAGACGTTGTAGATCAATATTCTCAAGAGCCGATTCATGCCATCCAATCTAAATGTCATGAAAGAACGAAGGACATTAAACCGGAAGACATAGTAAAAGAAGTAGAAAAGGCAGAGAAGTATCCTAATAAGCTCGACCATTACATAATTGCAACTACTGCCAAGAAAAGTATGCATGCTCAAAATGCGGTAGTCAAGTTGAATCAACGACCTACCAAAAAGTTCGTTACGGAAATTCATTTTCTAGAAGACATCAATACGCGATTGTGTGAATTTAGGAGAGCAGTTGCCGAATTCATTGTATATGGTGAGCAAACAACTGAACTAGCACTGGAGCCCGCGAAAGTATGTGCTGACTACTATTCTTCCAGTTCTCTACCCGAAGATTCCTCAAAAAGTGAGGAACTTTACCCAAGTATTATTGAACTGCTAAAGAATAGGAAGATAGAAGCGGCCGAACATGAAATCAGCAAACTACCTGATCCTGAAAAAGACAAAACACTAGCCTCAGGCAACAGGTATGCAATTTTTCGGCTTATAGCAAAGCTTGCTTTTGAACAGTGTGAATATGACAAAGCAAGTCGCTACTTCCTTCTGGCTTACGAAGTGTCTCCACATCTTTCTCAAGCTAAACAGAATCGTGCACTTGCTTTAGACTTGTCTAGCAAGCACGAAGAGGCACTCGCCGAGAGTCGAAAGTTATTAAGTGAAGGAATAAAGACTACTTCTCTCGTATGCATTGTGGTTAGAAACATAGAAACGATCGAAGAGCTTGCGAAATATAGAGAAGCGATAGATGAGTTCATTGAGTCCGAAGAAGATGTCAATGAAACTCTCACACATAAGTATTTATCTTGGAATGAGCTTGCGCTTGCGGAAGAGACAGCTAATAGGGCAGTGAGGATAGCTCCTACTTCAGCCCACGCACTTTTTACAAGGGGTATGGTTTCTCATCACGCTATTCTTCAGGGAGAATGGGAAAGTCGACCTCAAAACACCACCGACGCAATTCGTTGGTATACTGATGCGATAAAATCTGCGAAGCGTGATCGTTACAATGCAATGCTTCCTGAGATCTATTCCAATCGCGGTCGAGTCAATGGCATATCTGGCAACATTAAAGAAGCGGCAACTGACTACAGGAAGTCCGTAGAAACTACTGACAAGCCATCTCTCTACGCAGAGGGTGCCGTCTCGTTCTTCCTCCACCAACAAGATTACGACTCAGCTTGGGAGTTGCTAACAGTCCTTGGCAATGAGTCTGACGAAGCTAAGTTCCTAAGAACAGCAACAGAGTATCACCACGCTGGTGAAGACGACAAGAAAAGTCACATAGTCGGAATGTGTAAATTGGCTGGTCAAGGAATTGGCCGTGCAATAGAAGCTCGTTTCCATTGCGTTCAGTGGGCTATTGATCTGAGAGACTATGAACTGGCTCGCAGTTGTTTATCAAGTGATTTCCACGCGAGTAGCCCCTTTCAAGCACATACTCTAAACGGCTGGATTGAATTTGAATCAGGCAATGCAGAGAAAGCCAGTGAATATATTGAACAGGCTTTAGATGCAAGCTCGCAATCTGCACATCGTGAAGAGATAGCAACTTTAGCTAGACTCTTGGTTCGATTAGGCCAAGATGAGAAAGCATTGCCCTTGCTAGAGCAAGTCTACACTCCAGGAGTCCTAGATTTCAACTGCAAGCGACTCATTGACTGTGCTCAATATCTAGATCGACATGACATTCTGATTCGAGTGTGTGCAGAGCTTCGCAAAACTAATCAGCAAGACTATAATATCCGCAAGCTAGAAGTACAGGTGCTTTCACATTATGCACCTGATGAAGCATATGAACTTGCAAAACAATTCCTTGAATATGATCGTTCGTATTTCTTAGTTGCCAAAAATTTCATTGCTTGCAGACTTCGGAAGGCTCAAGAAATTGAGTTTGATGACAATTATCCTCCTCGCCCTGAAGATTTTTCTCCGGAAGAAGCCGATCAAGTCCTTATTCCCTACGTTGAAACTGAAAAATACCGAGAAGCACTTAAATTCTTATATCAACAGCTTCGCATAAATTTTTCGAATGAATTGTCACATGGGAAATACATGTGGTTCATCCTGCAATACGGCACCAAGTGCAGGATTGATGCCACTGAAATCGTCGATAACCAGAGTGCTGTACTGCTTAAAAACCTTATTACGAGTGAGCACCGATGGATAACTATTGAAGATCAACAACCCAATAAAGATCGCAATGAATTTTCTTCGGATTCTCAGACGACTAGGCTTCTAATTGGCAAGCGGGTCGGTGATGTAGTTGATATCTTTGGCAATATCCTTCAAAAGCAAGAAGAAAAAATTGTCGAAATACAATCCAAACATGTGCGTCTGTTTCAATATACGATTAGCAACTTCAAAAAGAATTTTCCTGATTCGACATCCTTTCAGCCAGTGCACATGGGAAGTGGAGATGAATTCGACATTGCACCAATACTGGAGAATGCTCGGCAGCGACGGGAGCATGTTGAAAAAGTTTTAGAATACTACGGAAATAATCCTTGCAGCTTGCATATTCTCGCCAATCAGATCGGTGTCAATCAACGCCAGCTAATCAAAGGGCTTTCACAGAGTAAAAATGAACACCTCCAATGTGTTGGATTTACTCCAGAAGGGTTCGTGGGATCTGTTAGGGAGCTAGCAAAAGCCGAAACTATAGTACTCGATATTTCAGCTATCATAACTATTGATCTTCTTAGTGGATGGAACCACATCGATCCGAGTAAAAAATACCTAATCTCCCAATCCACGTTAGAGGTTGTAACTGGGTGGTTGCATGATTTCACGAATAAGGACAGCCATCGCACTTCTGCGTACACTGCGATGGCCCAAGATTGACGGATACCGGACGGGGTGATTTTCACACCGCTATTGCCGGGGCGTTTTCGGCTTCAAATTGGTCTGGGGT
>QIGM01000105.1 GCA_003230795.1 bacterium | reverse complement strand
CATCACGCGCCGATTCTTCGAACGCCCTTCCTCTGTTTCATTGGAAGCGATGGGATGAAACTCGGCGCGTCCCGCAGCTGAGAGGCGCTGTTCTGGTATTCCATGTTCAAGAAAGATACGCAGCACCGAAACGGCTCGAGCCGCTGAGAGTTCCCAGTTCGACGCAAAGCGGAGCGTTGATATAGGTCTATCATCGGTGTGTCCTTCAATACGGACCCATAACTCCTGGTCAGCAACATGAGTTGCGAGCTGGCTAAGAGAGCCGAGCTTCTCAGCCCGAACCTGATCATCTCCGCTACCGAACAGTTCCGCGCCCGGAAGGGTTATCAGAAACTTATCGCCTGTTCTAACCACCTCAAAATCGGCTTCTCGGGCTATCTCGATAATCGCATCGGGAGTTTCAAGCATCTCTTCGACCGGCATATCGCCTCGCAAGAAATGCTCCTCGAGTGAATCAACCACACTCGACTTGCGAATGGAGTCAGGAACTGAAATCGCATCAAGAAAAATAAAAAATGCTAGGAGAATAAGAGAAAAGCTCGTGAAAGACACGGTGAAGGAATCATTACCCGCCTGGTCCGAATCAGACATTTCAAAGCGGTGTCGTTGGATCATCGATACGCTCTATTCGTATTCGCTACTGCGCTGTTCCGGCGACAGGAAGCTCAAAAGACGTCTTTCAATCATTCGAGGATTAATTCCTTGAGCAACGCCGGCAATTCCTTCAATTGTAAGTTCTTTTAAAAGGAACTCTTCTTCGCTTCTCGTTCGCAATTTCCCTGCAATCGGCAGCAGGATAAGGTTGGCAAACATCGCACCATAAAAAGTCGTCAATAAAGCAACGGCCATTGATGGCCCAATCAACGAGGGGTCATCAAGATTTTGCAGCATTTGCACTAAGCCAATGAGTGTTCCAATCAGTCCCATTGCTGGAGCGATCGTACCCATTGTTTGAAACAGCTGCGCCCCGCGGCGATGCCTATCCTCGAGAAAGCTCAACTCAATTTCTAAAACATTGCGAATTTCTTCTTCAGTCTCTTCTTCAGCAAGCAGCTCCATACATTTACGGAAAAAAGAATCTGACTCTGTATCGATATCTTCATGAACTGCTTTCGGCCCCTTCGCTCGAATGCGACGGGCGATATCAAGTATATGACTAGTTCGGAACTGCACAGATGATCGGTCAGCAAGAAAGGCTGTCTTTATTAAAGGCAAGGTGCGGGAGAAGTCTCCCATAGGAAAGTTTATTAAGGTCGCACCGATAGTCCCTCCGACTACGATGAGAAGCGCCTTCACGTCCCAAAAAGACTCAAGGCCACTGCCGAGGTGAATGGCATAAAGAACCAGTCCAAAGGCAGCAAAAACACCAACAAGAGTAGCAAAATCAATTCTTTTCATCGTGCCTTCTGATACGAAATGGACAATTCAGGGTGATCGGGAACAAATCTACTGTATAGAGGCTCCAACGGTCCAGATTAATAGCAATTTGCTACGAAACGAGCGTTAGCCTCCAGCTAAGATGTTGCAATTTTTACACATTCCTCGATTTGAGTTATTCCTCCCAATCCTTGAGAATGTCCCAATGCCCTCGAACACATTAAATACCCGGGGCACACCATAACTATACAGTAAACCTAAAGAATCGAGAGACCTAGAAAGAGTCGTGAGCAGTAGAAGAGAGGGCAGTGCTCGGACCGATTTCTTCGGTCTATGGTTCTGTGGCTTCAGTCCGGAACGCGGCCTACGACCGTTGGTTACTCACGACACAACGATCTCCGCTACCAGTGCTCTGTGTCGGTAACGTTACAGTTGGTGGTAGCGGCAAGACCCCATTCACTGCGTATCTCGCAGAGCACTTAGTCGCAGTTGGTAAACGACCTTGTGTTCTTACTCGCGGATACGGTGGAAAATATAGCGGCCCTTACCATGTCTCCTCTTCTGATGATGCGAGACGGGTGGGAGACGAGGCCCTGCTCCATGCTGCACACTTGGATAAATTCGGAGTCTCAGTTGTCATCGCCAAAGAGCGCTCCCTTGGCGCGTCCTATATTGCTGCCCACGATCTTGGCGATATTATCATCCTCGATGACGGATATCAGCATCGAAGACTGGAACGAGACTTCAACATCTTACTACTCGATGTCTCCACCGAGGAGAGCATCGCACATTGGCTCAATGGAGATATCCTACCGCTCGGTAGACTTCGAGAATCGCTTTCACAAGCACTGGAGCGGGCAAATTGTGTCGTATTCGTAAATAGACTTCCTTCTCAAAACGATGAGGTGGCCCAACTAGCTCCCTATTTACGCATCGGCGACGCGCTTCCTAAGTTCCAGCTAAACTTAAAGCCTTCACACGTAGTAGATGTCGCAAGCGGGCAACGCTTTTCACTTGCCAGCTTGGACAATCGATTTGCTAGCGCACTTACAGCCATTGCCAATCCAAGCCATTTCTTTAAGCTACTCGATACGCTCGGCGTAAAGCGAGAAAAGAATATTGCCTACAGAGATCACCATCAGTTCACGCAGAAAGAATGGGATAAAGCCCTGAGGCAAGGAAATGGACTCGTCGTCACCACCGCAAAGGACGCGGTTAAACTAAGGCGCTTTGTCGGAAAAACTAATCAACTTCTCAGCGTGGTACTCTCCCCAAGTTTTTGCAACGAGCAGCAAGAAAGCGAGTTTCAGGCTCTGGTCTCTGATACAATAGACGTTTATGAAGAGCGCTATGAGAATTCGGAGTAAGTCCACAATGAAGCTTTTATCAACATTCAGGCTTTGCTCGCCATGTCGCAAGATGACGCTCCTGCCGCTTACCGTACTCGTGCTACTTATCGGCTGCGGATCTCTTGGCAGCTCCTCATCGGTCAGCACCGCTTCACCAGATAGCGCCAAATCTCCATTTGTGAGAGTTCGATGGTTCCCGATTTCTGATGCTGAAAGCTACGTACTTCTAGTGGAAACCACGAGCGGAGAGCTACTAATAAATCAGGAAATTCAGGCGCAGGGCTGCACTCACGCTCCTCAAGATGGCTTCACCTCGGGCATCTGTTTCTACGATTTCAAACGCGACGAGCAAAATAGCGAACTTGCGATCCAGCTCGGCGCTCGCACTAGCTCCGGAGTTACTGAAGCTTCTCTGCTTCGGTATCGTAAATAGCCACCTGATCAATGAGATATTATCTGGTACGTAGCCCCAGTTCGAAGCGTGTCTGATTTCCACTCCCTGTGCTAACCTGCGCAAAGTCTACAGCTTAACATCCACTTAGAGGGTTTCTTGGAAGAGAAAGAATCCGAGCGCGCAAGCGCTATCAATATTGTCTTCATTGCCTTCGTAATAACTGGCATCCTTTTCGCTGCCTACAGTGGCCGCATGAAAGAAGTTACGGACGCAAGCTTTGATTCAGCGAAAAGCGCAGTAACTCTATCGCTAAGCTTAATTGGAATCATGGCTCTCTGGCTTGGCTTGGTTCGCGTGCTCGAAGCCGGCGGTTTGATGTACACACTGGCACGAGTCTTGCGCCCCCTCATGGTTAGGCTTTTTCCAGATGTGCCGGCTGAGCACCCCGCAATGGGCGCGATGATTCTAAACATCTCAGCGAATATGCTTGGTCTTGGTAACGCGGCAACGCCGTTTGGCGTTAAAGCGATGGTGGAACTAGATAGGCTCAATCCTTTTAAAGGAACCGCAACAAACGCGATGTGCCTGTTTCTTGCGATCAACACATCAAGCGTCGCGCTTTTTCCACTTGGAGTTATTGGAGTTCGCGCAGCCGCGGACGCAACGCGTCCTGCAGATATTTGGATTCCTACTACTCTCGCAACTCTTATTTCCACCTTCGTCGGCATAAGCATCGCCCATCTACTCGCACGAAGAGATTCGACGTACCGAATCGCTGCTGAAAAAGCTAAGTCGAAAGATGAGACCGAAAACGAAGAGACAGCAGCGGTCGATAGTGAACTCCCAGATTATTCTCACCTAGTCTATACCCCCTCGCCCATCGCACCCATTCTCGCCATACTCTCTGGTATTGTATTTTGCTTCGCAATATTCTACGGCGCTTTCAAAACTCCGGGAATCATTCCTTTCTTTAATACAGACTTTGCGTCCTACTGGTTAATGCCTGCCCTAATGTTAAGCATAGTCGCTTACGGTCTAGGTCGCGGCGTAAAAGTGTATGAAGCAGTTACCGAAGGAGCGAAGCAAGGGTTTGAAGTTGCAGTTCGCATCATTCCTTTTCTTGTAGCGATTCTCACCGCGATTGGAATGTTTCGTGCCTCAGGTGCGATGAAACTCCTCACTGATATTATCAGTCCCTGGACGCAGGCTATCTTCATGCCGGCAGAAGTTCTGCCGATGGCGCTAGTGAGACCCCTCTCTGGAAGCGGCGCATTCGGTGTGATGAGTGAACTAGTCGAGAAGGCGCCTGACTCTTACAGTTCCTTTGTTGCCTCAACGATGATGGGTAGCACCGAAACGACCTTCTACGTTCTTGCGGTTTATTTCGGTGCAGTTGGAATTATGAAAGTTCGACACGCGCTCATTGCTGCTATTGCGGCAGATATTACCGGCATGGTTGCCGCATGCCTTGCCGCTGCCTATTTTTGGACACCTCCCGTATAGATTCGGTACACATGAAGCTAGCCCTTCCTCGACAATCCATTACAGACTTTGAGAAAGCATCCGAACTCGAATGGTTAGTGACCAATGGTATTGGTGGCTTTTCATCCTCAACGGTTAGCCTCACTAACACTCGCCGATATCATGGACTACTCTGCGCAGCACTCGAACCCCCCGGCGGTCGCATGCTGATAGTATCCTCCTGTGATGAAGTTTGTTCTTTCGACGAAGGTAATTCTTACGAACTTGCCTCACATCAGTACGCCGATGGCACCGTTCACCCGCATGGATACCGCTTACTTTCTAGCTTCCATCTTGAGAATCATCTTCCTGTTTGGCGTTACCAGTTTGAAGACTCTGTTTTGGAAAAACGGCTCTGGATGCGCCCTAACGAGAACGTAACCTATCTAAGTTATCGCGTTCTTTCTGCACGAAGAGAGTTCACTCTCCAGCTTCATCCCCGCTGCGTCTTTCGTGACTATCATAGTCAGTCACGTGGCGTGCAGGGGTTTGCCATTACAATAGACTCAAGCTGTATCGAAGTCCGACACCAACATGCCGACACTTCATTTTTTATTGAGGTATCAAAAGGGAACTTTAAAGAAGGTGAGAATTGGAATTGGAACCTACATCACCGGGTCGAAGCGTATCGAGGCCTTGATAGCGAGGAGGACCTCTACTCCCCTGGAGTATTCGAGACAAGTCTCCGTTCAGGTCAAGAAGTCACCATTTGTTTCAGCGTAGAAC
>QIGM01000344.1 GCA_003230795.1 bacterium | reverse complement strand
CGAGTACCGAACACCGATCACCTCTCGCTCGATAAAATAGGTATCGAGCGAGACTCACGTGGCTTCATCATTCACCACGACGGACAAACCAATGTCGAAAACATCTACGCAGTCGGTGATGTCACTCTCGACATTGCGCTTGTAAGTATCGGAGAGATTGAAGGACGTCATGTGATAAAGAAAATATGTGGCGAGACTAAATCCAATCTCGGATATGAGAATCTCTCCTCAATTATATTTGTAGATCCTGAGATTGCCGGTATCGGCATGAACGAGAAGATGGCTCACGAGCAGAAGCTTTCTTACCGTGTGGCGACCTACGGCTTCGGTTTGGTGAATAGAGCTATCGCCATGCGAGCGACAGAAGGCTTCGTGAAAGTCCTGGTTTCAGATGACGAGAAGAGAACCATGCTCGGTATGCGAGCCATGGGTGTTCACGCTTCGAGCATGATTGAAGCCGCTTCCTTGATTATTCAATCAGGCCGCCCTGCTTCCGACTTAGGCGACTTGTTGCACCCTCACCCGGCGATGACTGAAGCTCTGCAAGAATGTGTGAGAATGTTCGAGGGAACCTCTATCTATAAGCCACAGGTCTTTAAGTCCAACCTGCGTCTGTCACGAATTACGTTTGATGAGGCTGGGACCGCGAAGGAAGAAGGGAGCGCTTAGGGAGTTTCTGGAGCTATCTGAAAGTCCTTCTCTAGTTTCGCGATGTTTTCTAGTTTCTTTGCTTCTCTTAAATCATTTGCGGCTTTCGTTTTCCATCTATGACGAGTCATCAGCGTATGCGTATTACTCGCTAAGGCCGCTTGCTTCAGACCAAGCTCGTCAGCTAAAGCCACTAAACGCTGAAAAAAGTCCTCTCTACCGAAATTACTTAAATCAGCGTCGAGCAGATATCCGGCGAGGAGAGTCGTTGCCTTTTGCTTCATGCCATGATGCGTTTCGTTAAGATGCGTATCGAGAATCATTCTTCGCACGAGAACTATTTCGCTCTCTTCGTAAGTTCCATCACGCTCCATCTCTTCCCCAACCGCGTCCGCACCTCGCTGCTCGTGACCTTCTGCGCCTTCGATAAAACCCACGTCATGATACGCAGCGGCAATAGCAATGAGTTCCTGTTCGCGTGCATCACGCTTGTCATAGCAGGCAAAGAGAACGGCTTCTTTGAAAACGTCTTTGGTGTGCTCGATAGAATGAAAGGCATACTGCTTTGGGAGATTGTCTTCTAGAAGACTGAAAGCACGTTGAATGATGGGACGCGCAGCAAAATACGCCGTCTGCGTAGCCACTTCTTCATAAAATGATGTCTCCTCGAGATCCCTCATGCCACGCAGCTCAATTCAAGTTTAGACAGCGGAGAAAACTTCGATTTCACCACTACGCCCGGCGACGTTCACTGAGCCGAGTGGTTTAAGCGAAAACTCATCCTGAACCATATCCGCAGTGGCTTTACTGAGGATATACTTCGTCCCTTGTTGTTTCCCAATACTTTCCAATCGGAAAGCAACATTCACCGTATCGCCAAGAACTGTAAAGTCACGCTTCCCAGCTCCCCCTACGGTACCCATTAGTGCCTCGCCGGTATTAAGAGCAACGCGACATTCCCAAGGCACAGTTGCGTGGTGAATCCACTCACCACTTTCAGACATTTTCTTCGTCTTCTCCAGCATCTCAAAGCCTGCTCGCGTTGCATTCAGCGCGTTCTCTTTCGCATCGGAGTACGAACCCTTCCAAAGCGCCATCACACAATCGCCGATATATTTATCGACTTCCCCATCGTTACTACGAACAATCTCAGACGTTGCTTGGAACCAAGTATGCATCATTTCTGCTACATCTTGAGGAGGTAAGGACTCAGATAGGTTTGTATAGCCGACAACATCTACAACGAGCACTGTAACAACCACTGCTGCGAGCTGAGCCGTTTGGGTCTCGCCATGGGTTGAGTCCATTCCGCCGGGCTCCCCGAGGCTCAACTTGATACTGATCTTTGTATCTCCAATAGTGACTACGTCACCTGAGCTGATATCAACGGGCGTGTTTATTCTAGAGCCATTCACAAACGTTCCGTTTAGACTCGACAGATCGCTCAACACTACTCCAGATGAGGAGGCACTGAACACGGCGTGAAATCGGGAAACGTTTCTATTTCGAATTGGAATATCGTTAGTGTTCGCTCTTCCAAGTCGAATGGTCTGACCTTCTCGAAGTTCGAACTCTTCAGCTGCTTCAGGTTTCGTCGCAAGACGCGCCGAGGTGCCGCTTACCTCTTGAGACTCAGAAGACGATGAGTCATCCGCATCTTCGGCTTCCGTTTCCTCTGGCTCTGTTTCTTCTAAGAGCAGGGTCGCAATTACTGGTCCTTCTTCATTCACACCACAATCCGCTTCACTGGGTAAGGGAATCTTAAACGTAGACTCTAAGATGCTGAAAAACTGTAAAAGAAGTCAATTTAAGTAGTTCCATACAACGCTAGTAGTTAATCCAAGCGTGCCTTTGGGTCAAAGCATAACATTTCATCCCAAGAAGCCGTCCAAAATGGGGGTTTTTACGCCACTAGGAGCTTGCCGGAGAGGAGCCTACCTGCGAAATAGGAATCCGCAGCAAGGCAGCATGGGACTTAGCGTCAACCAGCACCACAGTAAGCGACTCCGCAAGCCCCTTTAAGGCTTCCTTTACGTTGGACTCAAACTTCGCCTTCGCAAAAGGCGGCATCTGCTCTACCGGGAAGTCCTTGACGGATATATGAACCTCCTCGGGGCTATGCCAGTGAATCCCGTCTAATTTTCGACCAATGATTTCGTGGTTTTGAAAATACTTAGCAACTACGGTTGCAGGAGATCGCTCATCTGAAGGTTCGGCTCCGCCGCCCGCTTCGGCCTGATCATTTGCAATAAAGCCGTCTATGCGCGTAGCGATCGTCTCATCAGGTGCAAGAGCCTTCGCCGCCTTTGCGATACGAACGGCCTTGTCTTCGTTCCCCTCTGAGCGCTCGATCATTGCCAACGTCATTTGCGCAGCAAGGTTCGTCTTATCTAGAGAAATTGCGGTCGCTATTGCCTCACGAGCCTTATCAATCTGCCCGCCACGAAGCAGAGCTAGTGCGTAGTCAGATTGTGCTGCAACATCATCCGGCACTATTTTGAGATAGCGCGGGAAAAAATCAATTGCCTTATCAATAATTCCAGAATCAAGACAGACCTTGGCAAGACCAAGTAAGGCCGGTGGATACTCAGGTTCTTTCTCGAGCACCGCACTAAAAGTTTGCACAGCTTCCATTAGCAACTGACCATCAGATGCTCCGTAGGCAGCACGAACCAAGCCGTAGGCCAGACCCATTTTCGCGTCAACACTTTCAGGATCGGCTGCAACAGCTTCCCGCAGCTCTTTTAGTTCGGGTGTTGCTACTTCGCTTCGTTGAATTGTCTCGGAAGATCCATGTTCGCGCTCAAATCCCCTTCCCAAGTAAGAGCTCAAGCCAGCAGCACTACTCCAGACAAGTAGTGCAATGCTAAGAAAAACAAATGTAGGAGTGATATTATTCATAGAAGTGATACAAGATTTTGGTAAGCGTTCAGGTGGTAAAAAATATTCTATAAGACCGGTCAATAACCTAACCTTGTAATTCTAGGCCAGTACGAAATTGTCAAATGCTAGTCGCATTTGTAGTGTTTTCTGAACGCTTAGTCTTTGTCACCCCCAAAGACCCCCTGAGGGGGTTTTCAGCCATCGCACACAGAATTATGTGCGGATTTGGATATAGCGACATGAACGGTTACAGATTTTGGTAAATTGTAATAATGGCTTCAACTAAGCCCCAATGCGGCTAACCCGTCTGGCTATCAAACGGGGCTAAAAAGCTGCAAAGGAAGTTATAGTAGAAACTCCCTTCTAATGGCAAGACAGGGGGAACATTCAGGCGCCACGTAGGCTTCTCTGTCCATTGCGAGGCAGCACTACGTACTTAGATGGATACTCATCTAGAAAAAAGAGCCTCCGTGGCGATTGATACGGACCCTCCGTAGGAGACATAGGGGATAGTCATCAAAACACGTGAAAAACCGATAAGGTTTTTCTCCACTGAAGGCTGCTGTCAAAGCCAGGGGCTTTCTCAAATCAAAGTATTGCCGCGATAGTTCAAGCTATCGGCAATTCCTTTTTCTTTCCGATGACTATTATTGCCCACACTACTGCCAGATGTCAGTATCCGTCACTATGAACGACTCCAAGAAGAACCACGCCCGTGACGCAAAGGACTGCATACTCGCACATCATAATGCTGTTTTAAGCACGGTTTTGCACGCCGAGTCAGGCAAAAAGCGTGAGGGCGAAAAATGCGAGGGCTTTCCCTTCGGCTCCGTGACGCCATACGACATCACCAGCGAC
>QIGM01000073.1 GCA_003230795.1 bacterium | reverse complement strand
GCACAATCGGCCGAGGAAGCGATCCCGGAGGGTTTTACAGTGTTCGCTTTACCAGCAAGTCATCGCCGCCGTCTGCGAACGACGAACCTGCTCGAACGCGTGAACCAGGAAATCAAGCGGCGCACGCGCGTGGCACGGCTGTTCCCGAACGAAGCGTCTTGCCTGCGCCTGGTGAGCGCGATACTGATGGAAATGTCCGACGACTGGCAGACCGCAGACAAGTCCCCGCAGGGGGACAAACGCTACGTCGTCTTTAACAATGAACTCGCGATCGAGGGATAACCGAAAGTACAGAAAGAATGTTGCTTAATCTACCCGATACCACGGACGGTTGAGTTAAATTCGATTTCTTCAGTCTAAGTATTCCCAGCTTTCGCCTTCTTCGTGGGTTGTAGCCACCGATCCACTATCTGGTGCACTGCTTCGTCCTTAAATTTTGGACTGTATCGTTGGTTCCTCACTGCTCTTCCTCCCGTGCTCGACTCACAGACCGTAAGTGTTGTTGATACCGTGGGAAGGCCAGGCGGAGCAGGATCTGGGGTTTCAGCGTTGACACTACAGAGACAATGATATATATTAATTGAAACGTTTCACTTATATAGTATTCGTTTTCGAGATTTTCAGAGTTAAATCAATATATTAACAAAACGAAACGATCAAATAGATTACTTTGGCACTGCTTACTCAATAATCTTGCCGGAATTATTCTAGTAACTGCTTTTAGTTGTTGCGCGCGTACATAAGAAGGGGTATGCGTGTTCTTAAACATCGAATCTCAGAACTCGTGTGAAAGAGATCTGAAATCAAAATTAAGAGAATAGGGGGATGCTACCGATGTCTATATTACGAAAATTGCGTTGTTTGACACAGAATACGGTTCTACTGTTGATACTGGGAGCACCTTTCTCGTTACAGGTGCAAGCTGCAGCCCCGGTCTTGGATGAGATCGTAGTAACAGCCAGAAAAAGAGTAGAAAATGTTCAAGAGGTACCAATATCAATAACGGTAATCACCGCGGCCGCACTAGAACGTATTGGAGCCACTCGCGTAAAAGATCTTCAATACGCAGTTCCGAATTTAGTTTTTACGGGATTTGATGGAAATGCGTTTGGACCAGTATCTTTGCGAGGAATTTCTACCGAAGCAAGAGTCAACGGATTTGACTTGGCATTAGGTGTATACGTAGATGGAATCTATATGGGAAGGTCAATGGGCGTCAATTCTGATCTGGTTGGCATAGAACGCGTAGAAGTGCTTAGAGGCCCCCAAGGCACATTATTTGGTCGTAATACCACAGCCGGAGCCATAAATATAACGTCTAAGAAGCCATCGGAAGAGTTTGAGGCTGAGATTAATGTAAATGTTGGCAATTTTAATCTTTTTGATGTTAGAGGCTCTATGTCAGGCGAAATTGTCAGTGATCGCGTATTTGGCAGGATCAGTGCAATTTCTAAACGCGCGGATGGGTACGTAGAAAATCTATTCGATGATCGTACTTTCAATGATGCAGATTATACATGGTGGCGAGGTCAACTTCGCTTTGTTGCGCGAGATGATCTAATTATTGACCTAAGTTTTGACGATCTCCAAGATGAGCATATTGCTGCTTTCAATGAACTCAGTGGTTCCAAAGGCGATATTAGTGCGCCTGGTGTGCATACAGTAAATATGGACTCGCCGGCGTCCGATAACCGTGATATATGGGGCGCGAGCGCCACCATCGAATATACGCTGCCATCAGGACTCACCATCACGTCTTTGACTGCCTACAGAGATGGCGAAAGTCTATTTGAGAACGACAATGACACCGGACCGCTCGCGCAATCCAGCACTTTCTTTCGTGATGAAATGGAGCAATTTACGCAAGAAATTCGTCTTGTCTCACCAGGTGATTCTCGTTTGAATTATGTTGCGGGAATTTTCTACTTGTCGCAGACGCTATTGACAGATCATGATCTATTGGTCCTTGAACAGGCGGGGATTCCTTCACAGAATGATTTTTATGGAAACTCCGTGTTCTTTACACCAGGCGTACCAACAATTGATGAAACTTTCGGCATCGTAGATGTAGAAGCGATTGCTGTTTATGCGAATGTGGAATTCGATTTGACAGATAATGTCACTATATTTGGAGGCCTACGCTACACCGAAGAGGATAAGGATCTTGTTTGGGAGGAGTCGGGTCTATTACTAACGGCACTCGACCTTAGATTGTCTGTGATCCCGAGGTTTGAAGATTCTTTGTCTGATAGTGCCATATCACCTACGGCTGGAATATCATGGAGTCTTTCGGAGTCTGTGAATGTTTACGGAAAGTGGGCTAGGGGATTTCGAAGTGGCGGTTTTAACACAGACTTGCTAATTCCGAGTAATGAAATCAGTTTCGACTCTGAGACTTTGGACAGTTTTGAGATAGGCTTTAAATCTGAACTTTTTGATCGTCGTGTTAGATTAAATGCTGCCGCGTTTTACACGGATTACTCAGACCTTCAGGTTCCTACATTTGAGAATTTGCTTGAGGGACTCAAAATTGGAAATGCGGCTGAAGCCGAGTTATGGGGTTTCGAAATTGAAGTCGACGCAGCGGTAAGCGAAAATACTAGTGTTTGGGGAAGTGTCGGCTATGTGGCGAGTGAATTCAATAATTTTGTACGTGCTAGGGATCCTATTACAGGTGAACCAACAGTCACTTATGACGGTAATCGACTTCCGCAAGCGCCAGAATGGACTGCAAACGTTGGTGCCGAATGGAATAAAGATATAGGTACTTTGGGTGACTTGGTACTTAGCCTAGATGCGTCGTATAGAGGCGATCAGTATTTCGGTGCAAACAACGATCCTCGAGACCTAAGTGGCGACTATGTGCTGGTTAATGGGACAATTGGAATTGAGAAAGACAACTGGCGAGTATCTCTTTGGGCTAGAAATTTGCTTGATAAGTTGTATGAAAATGAGCTCCGCTTCGTGGCCGGATTCGAAGAGCAATGGGTAAATTACGGGAAACCACGATCTTACGGTCTGCGATTTCAGTATGAATTTTAAGGGAAGTGATTGAATCGCCCCGGGATTGCCCAGTCAGACGGTAATCAGCCCCAAAATTAGCTGACCTCAAAAGTAGAATTTTCTCGTACACTGAACGAAGGAGATTCTCAAATGAAAACATCGAGATACAGCGACAGCCAGATTCTGTCGATTCTGAAACAAGCCGAATCAGGCACGCCGGTCCCCGCTCTGTGTCGGGAACATGGCATGAGCAACGCCAGCTTCTATAAATGGCGGTCAAAGTTCGGGGGAATGGATGCCTCATTAATGAAGCGGATGAAGGAACTGGAAGACGAAAACCGGCGACTGAAGAAGATGTATGCCGATGAGCGACTAAAAGCAGAAATTGTCCAAGAGGCGCTCGCAAAAAAGTGGTGAGGCCATCTCGACGCAAAGAGATGGCCCAGAAGGCGGTGTCGGCACGTAGCCTCAGCGTTCGTTTGGTCTGCCAGGCATTCGGCATCAGCGAGACCTGCTACCGTTACCAGCCGAGACTGTCGGATGAAAATGCAGAGATCGCAGATTGGCTTATTCGCCTGACCGACAACCAGAAAGACTGGGGGTTTGGTCTTTGTCGTGACTACCTGCGCAACGTCAAACGCTACGAGTGGAACCACAAGCGTATTTACCGCATTTACTGCGAACTGGAACTCA
>QIGM01000398.1 GCA_003230795.1 bacterium | reverse complement strand
ACTCGGAAGTTCTTGGCTTTAGTTGCTGCAGCAACTAAAGCCAAGAACTTCCGAGTAAATCGTTGTAAAGGAACTGTCCCCTATTCATTGTTCTGCTAGAGTTTCTAGCATGGAAACAAGCACATCTCTTGAACTCGCTCACAGAGAAATTCTCTGGAACGTCTCTTCCCTCCCGAACGTCGTCACGATGTATCTACTGTTCGGCGTTTCACTCATTGTCTGCGGCTGGGGATTCTGGCGCCGCTTCGTTCTCTGGACCGACGGAACTCCAGCTCCGGAACGGCTTGGAGAAGGTCGCAAGCGATTCCTTCTGCTCTGGCACTGGGTGATGAAGCAGAAAGGTGTCCTGCGAGAACGAAAGCCGGGCATATTTCACACCTTCATCCTTTGGGGCTTTCTGGTTCTTCTCTTTGCCACGACCATGGTCTTCATTGATCACGATCTCGGTTTAAACATTTATCGTGGTCGTTTTTATTTGGCAGTCACAGTACTTGCCGACGTCTTTGGTCTTTTATTGCTAATCGGCATAGCACTGGCTTACTACCGACGATACGTCGAGCAGCCCGACCGACTACATAGTGGCGCAGGCGATAGCCTGATGCTCACTCTTCTCGCAGCAATGTGTGTGCAGGGATTTCTCCTTGAAGCACTTCGAATTCATGCTACCGCCGACCAATGGGCCGCATACTCACCCGTGGGCTACGCACTCAGCCTTCTCTTTTGGGATTTCTCCGAGGACAGCGCTCGCTTGCTGCATTTCGGGATATGGTGGTTCCATGCAGCGACTGTCTTCATGTTCATCGGCCTTCTTCCCTACACTAAGTTTCTTCATATCTTTTCTTCCAGCGCGAATCTGTTTTTTAGAGACATTAGCCGCCCCAAAGGAGCCCTAAGCTACCCAGGAGACATCGACAATCTCATGGAGGAAATGCTCTCTTCGGAGGAAGAGGAGGAGTTTGTCATTGGCACTCCGACGCTTGAAGCGCTCAGCTGGAAAGGCAGACTTGATTTGGATGCCTGCACTAGCTGCGGCCGATGCCAGTCAGTTTGCCCCGCCTATAACTCCGGCAAAGCACTGTCGCCAAAGTGGTTAATTCTTGACTCGCGCGAGCACATGCTTCGACTTCACGCTGATGGAAAGCTTCGTGACTCACAGGAGTCAAACCCACTCTTCTCCAAGCTTAACTCCCTTGATAGCTCACTTATTAAAGAGGTGCTGCTCGATAATCCAGAAAACGGAATGCATCGTGCAGATAATCCACTCGTTCAACAGGCCGCACTCGACTTGGGCTCAGAACCCGGAGCACGTCTCGCCGGAGAAGTGCTTAATGAGGACGTGTTTTGGTCCTGCACAACCTGCGGCGCATGCATGGAAGTCTGTCCTGTCGGCATAGAGCACGTCGACTACATCGTCGATGTGCGACGATCAATGGCTTTAATGGAAGGCAATATTCCTAGCGAAGCGCAGAGCAGTTTGCGAGCGATTGAAACCCGCGGAAACCCTTTTGGACCCGCAGAGGATCGATGCAATTGGAGTGAAGGCCTAGAGGTAAATATCCTCGAAGAAGGTGATTCAGTTGATGTTCTCTATTGGGTTGGCTGCATTTCAGCCTACGACAAACGAAAGCAGAGCATTGCGCGCTCCATGGTTGAGATTCTCAATCGCTCTGGCTTGAGTTGGGGCATCTTAGGAAACAAAGAGCAGTGCACCGGGGATCCCGCTCGTCGCCTGGGAGAAGAGAATCTTTTTCAAAGCTCCGCAAAAGCAAACCTTGCAACTCTAAGCACCGTGTCATTCTCTCGTATCGTCGCGAATTGTCCACACTGTTTCAATACTCTTAAAAACGAGTATCCAGCACTTGGAGCCTTGCAAGAACGTGGTGAGGTTCAGGTCGTCCACCACAGTCACTTCATCAAAGAGTTACTCGATACGGGTAAGCTTACCGTAGAAGAAAACACGTCTCGTGATATCACCTTCCACGATCCCTGCTACCTCGGTCGCCACAATGACACCTACGAAGAACCAAGAGATGTTCTCGTCAAAATTGGTGGAAAACCCGTAACAGAGATGAAAGACTCGCGTGAACGCGGAATGTGCTGCGGCGCTGGTGGTGGTCACTACTTGTTTGATATGAAAGTCGGTGAGCGGATAAACGCTCAGCGAGCTGAGCAAGCAGCGAGTACTGGAGCATCAACTGTAGCGACGGGCTGCCCCTTTTGCCTCCAGATGATGGAAGACGGGATAAAGCTTAACGGCGATGAGGAGCGTCTTGAAGTCAGAGACATCGCAGAGCTCGTTGCTGAGTCACTAGTATCCGAGCGTATTTAAAGGTGCTGTGCCTGTCTAAATGTGGTTGTTTCTGGCTAAAATTAGCCTTCAACTGCAGCAAACACAACCGAGAAGCAGACTCTATTACGTGGAGATAGACAAAGCACTTGGAGAATAAGACCAATGACTCAAGAATTTTCAGCCAGTAAAATTAGAGCCATCAGCGCAGTATACTTCGCGGCAGCCTGCTCAATGCTGATCTTGGCCTATGTGTTCTCAACAGTCTTCGGTGTTCTACCACCGCTGATGGTGACCCTTGGGCTGATAAGCCTTGCCGTTTCGCTTTTCGTATTTCTTACGGGAAGAGTGTTACACGGATATATTATCGCAGCTGGTAGCTGCATTGTTTGCCTCAGCCTCGGCTGGTCGAATTTCAGCAGCGCGAATTCATTTGGATCCCTAGGCTTTTTTCTTTCCTTTCTCGTCTTGTTTTCCATCCCGCTCGTTATACTGCGCTTGCGGACCACTGAAGACTCTAGCCGTGAGACACTAAAGAAGTCACTGTTCACGTTACCGAGATTTAAGGCTAAGGCAGAAACGAAGCCGAAAAAGGTAGCGAATAGGTAATCTCAGCCCTTTGGTCATACCCGCTCATTAGGTCGGGAATAGCCTTACCTAAATTGCTAGCTTAGCCGCAGGCCCCAGATAGACATCTCCTGTTCCTCTAAATTTCTCATGAAATAGCAATTACTTATTGCTTTCGATTTCGAGAGTCACGATAATCAGTCTCGGAGAGTAAGGTCCTACGGTAATTACACCGATAGAATCTTGGTGAGAATTCACAAGCTTTAAGAACTTAGCGCCTTAGCGAGAAAAACATGTTTCAAAATTTAGACCTGTTTCTTCGTGGAGCCTCTACGCTTGAAGTCGACATCAGCGGTCAACTTAGCGAAAGAGAACTACAAATCTGCGCAGCCGCCCTACTCCTTCAAATGGCGCATGTAGATGAGAACCTCACCAACGGCGAGATCGATGTGATGGTCCAGACGATGGATAAACAGTTTGTGCTCCAAGGAAACGTCGCTGGTGACCTCCTTGAGGTTGCAGATTTTTTACGCAAGGACAGTAATAAGCTTAATGAACTTCTTCGAATGGTAAACGATCGTTTCGGGGCGTCACAGAAAGAAACAATTGTCGCTATGCTTTGGAAGTTGATGAATGCTGATGGCTCCATCAATTATTTCGAGGCTCATCTCGCAGCAGAGATTAGCTCGAAGCTCGGTCTCAGCGTAGAGCAAGTCAAGCGTGCACAGGCCTTGGTCGGCAGCGCACAAGTTTAAAACTTTTACACGTCGAAATACAATAGAGAGGAATCACAAATGGGTCTTTGGGATGGAATAAAAGGTCAATTCCGCTCCGTTATCGAATGGGAAAACGCGAGCAAGGCAAACCTATTCGAGCAGTGGACGGAAAACGGCGATGAGGTTAAGAACGCCTCGAAGTTGATTGTAAAGCCCGGACAAGGCGTGATTTTTCTTTATGAAGGAAAAATCGAAGCAGTGCATACCGAAGAAGGAATGTTCGACCTCGAAACCGCGAACATCCCTTTCTGGACAACGATCACTAAATTCATGCAAGCCTTTGAGAGTGAGCACAAAGTTGGAGTTTACTTCTTCTGGCGTACTCAGTTCCTCGACCAGAAGTGGGGCACTGCGGCGCCCATTAAATACGACGATCCAGTCTATAATTTCCCGGTCAGTCTAAGAGCTCACGGAAACTTTACCTTCCAAATCACCAAGCCAGAGTTCTTTTTTGTTCAAGTGGTCGGTAGTGAGCGAATCTTTCCGGTTGAGCAAGCACGACGTGTTATCACCGACCGTTTTATTCAACAACTCAGCGACCTCTTTGCAGAGGCTGGACACAGCTACGCTGAGATAGACAAGAACCGAAATGAACTCTCCGCGGCTTTACGCGAAGCGCTTACTCCGGTGTTTGATCCTCTCGGTTTTTTGATGAACGATTTCCGCATTGAAGGAACCGACTTCGACCAAGACACCCAAGCAAGAATCGCAAAGATTGCTGACATGACCGCAGAAGCCGAGGCGGCGAAACGCGCTGGGATTTCTTATGCTGAGATGCAGCAGCTTCACGCACTACGAGACGCAGCGAAGAACGAAGGTGGGATGGCTGGTGCAGGCGTAGGACTCGGTGCAGGCGTCGGCTTAGGCCAGGTTTTTGCCGCCGGGATGATGGGCACTCCTAATGCGGCAGCGGCGGGTGCAGCGGCGGCAGGAACAGGAACAGGAACGGCTGAAGACGTTAGTCCTACCGCTCGATTGCAAAAACTCAAGGACATGCTCGATGCAGAGCTTATATCTCAAGACGAATTCGATAAGAAGAAATCTGAGATCCTAGCGGCACTGTAGCGGACAATGAACGAACAAAGTTATTCCTGTCCAAGCTGCGGTGCGCCGCTCGAGATTGCGCACCGCTTTACTAAGCTCGTAATCTGCTCGTATTGCAGCCAAGCATCCACCATTACCCCGAGTGGACTCAACCCCAGCGGTGAACAAGTCGCCTTGGCTGATTTTCCGTCGCGATTTTCAGTGGGTGCTTCAGGATCACTCAACGGTGACCTCTTCGAGGTGCTCGGGCGGCTGCGTTACGCCTATGACGAAGGGTTTTGGGACGAATGGTTTCTCGCCTTCTCTAATGGAAAAAAACGCTGGCTGCAAGAGGACGAAGGAGAGCTGACGCTTTTTGAAAAAGAGTCCCTCACTGCGGCCATTCCTGCGTTTAAAGAAATATCAGTCGGTTCTCTCCTCACAATCAACGAGTACAAAGTCTTCGTCACAGAGAAGAGTCAGGCGAGCATTCGTGGCGGCGAAGGTGAGTTGTTTTTTACGGCAACACCGGGCAGCACCGTAAACTGCATAGACGGTAATGCTGGCGGTAAACTTGTATCTTTGGAGTTTAGTGAGGACGAGATTTGCTTTTCGCGCGGTGAAGAAATCCCACACGAGTCAATTACTTTGGTCGAAAAATGAACATCGACGCACTTCGTTGCAGCAGCTGTGATTTACCCCTGCGCGTCTCACCAAGCGACGGCGCGCAGATCACCTGCCCCGGCTGTAGCGCTACGAATTATTTCGACTGGGATGAGCTCACAAAATCAGACGAAGTAGACGCCACGAAATTCAAGCCAGAGTCTTTTATCGCTCTTGGAAAGCATTGCACTTTTCAATCAAAATCTTGTCAGGTAATTGGACGAATTTGCAAGTCTTCCTCTATCCGCGAATGGGACGATGAAGACCGCTGCTATTACACTGAGCCCTGGAGCTATGATGTCTGGCTACTCGTAGGAGAAAACAAAGAGTATTATTATCTTTCCGAAGATGCTGAGGGATATTCCATTTCTGAGAGCTTCACCCCAACGAATCCGCAAGTCCCTGAACCCGGCACTACATCAATGACCTTCTTCGAGGACGAGCGTCCTCAACGAGTGCTCGAAGAGGCCACAGCAACTACAGTCTACTTTGAAGGTGAGTTTACCTGGACTCCCAAGGTTGGAGATGTCTCGAAGTACTTTGAGTATAGCCTTGGCGGTTTGTTTTATAGCGTTGAGTGGAGCCTCAAAGATGACGGAGCGATAGAAGAAATAGAGTTCTTCCGCACCATACCCTTGACGCGACTTCACGCCGCAGAAATGTTTGGCGAGGAATCAATTCTCGAAGAAGAGCGCCAAAGCGTGCTCGCCACAGAGAATGCGAAGAAATGGTCTAAGGCTTTTTTCCTTGC
>QIGM01000110.1 GCA_003230795.1 bacterium | reverse complement strand
ATGTTTCTTGAATTTCTTTAGGCCAGGACTGAATTGACTGAAGAGCCCATTGCGTGAGTTGAGGATGACGGTACAGCGTGCGAATCATGCCTGCATTTTTGCCGGATGCGTGCATCGCTGGAACTATTTCGCGTTCAAGTAGGAGAACCGTTTTGCCTCTTCGTCCAAGATGATAGGCAAGGCTAATGCCTAACACCCCACCGCCAATGACGATTACATCTGTTTCGTTCATGCCTTTCACGCTCGATTACTAACTGGCGCTACTCTATCAGAATAGGCGCGCTTGTCCCACAGCGGTAGCGGACTTGCTCAGATCGGGCGGTGATCCAGTGAGGAGTTTCGAATATGACCAGTTCGAGATCTTGCTTTAGTTCTACAGTGTCGCAGGTCTTCTGGAAGACTGCGTGAAACACGCGGTAGGCATGATAGGGCGGACTTTCAAATAGCGAATAAGACCATTTTAAGACGTGCACGAATTGCCTTCCATCGGAATCGTGGATCCACTGCGACATCTCCTCGGGCAGTTCTTCGATTACCTCCGAGGAGTGCACTTCTATTTCAGCTTCCTTGGTCGTCCAAGAATAGAGCTTATGGGAAAAGAAGTCGTCGTAGTGTCCGAAGTAGTTCAGCACCGGAAGGACGAGAAAGAAGAGTGCAATCAGCTTATGTAAGAACCCGTTCCCGAAGAGAATATCTCGAAACGACAGAGTTCGGTTATTCCAAAAGAACAACCATACAAATGCCAGCATCGCCACATTCCAGGACCAGACACTATGATTAAAGCTGTGACCCAGCGGACCAAAGGTGAGCAAAATAAACATATGCATCGCCGTGATCACGAGCACTCCGAGATTTCTCGTCTTTCGAAAGAGAAGCATAAGTGCTCCTCCGGTTTCAGTAGGTGTGCTGAAAAACGCGGTCGCATGAACTAGACTGAGCATGTGCTCTGAAAACCCTTCCGTGAAAGGGCTTATAAGCCAGGGATAACCGACCGCAAAATAACGCATGCTGATTTTGTGAATACCACTCCACATCCAAATACTGATCACAACGATGCTCAGCGTGGCGCATATCGAGAGCCATTTCTTCAGAGCCTTTTGTTGATCGGGCTCTGGCCGCCAATTAAAGAACGCCAGTGGCAGCAACATAACTACGAACTGATAGTTATAAGGCATCCATCGTGATTGATCCCAAAAGCTATAAGGGATCGCAATCGCGAGAAACGCGATAATCCAGCGCCTTGGATTAGGCATGAAGGTGATAAGTAGGAGCAGCAGCACCATCAATGAAAATACTATTCTATCGATTGGGTAATCGATTAGTGGCAGACTAGGATGAATCGGCGTCAGAGCGTAGAATCTGGACGCGGCCCCAAACCAAAGCTTGCGTGTGATGATCAAGGGGATGAGAAATCCAATCGCGATTGCGTTCTTGGTCCAGTATATTTTTGCGTAAGGTCCGAACAGAAAGAAACGATTTGCGGCAACGAAAGCGTAGATCAGATTCGCAAGCGTGCTAAAAAGCGGAAGCCGTCCGAGTTTAACGAGCGGAAGAAGCTTTGATTTTCTCTCGAGAATACGCAGAACAGCAGGTGCACCTCTTAAAATCTTGCCGTCAGTGTCTTCAACGTGAATGTATCGTTCGGCAGATTCCTGATCGACTCCTTCGGGCAATTCGCCTTTTCTTAGGTCTGTGAAGTTTGTCGATCCATTCTCCTTGATCGGCTCAACTTGAGCAGTGAAAAGGCGACACATCGGGCAGTCGCCGTCAAAGTACACAGTCGCTTCGTCCTTGGGATTATTTTTCTCATCAGTCATGCCCGCGATTCTACGCTGCAGAGGCAGCTACGGAAAGAGAAAGAAGAGGGGGGATGCGGGTAGAAGATCGTTGAATACATTAGAGAAATTGAGGAGTGCTTCCAGTGTCTTTGTCTTATGCCTTGGGAATTGCTCGACGAAAATAGAGCTCGATGGTCCCACCTCTTCCGATTGTGCTTTCGAATACGCTTGCGGTAACAGCGAGAGGGGCAGTGGCATAGAAGAAACACTTTTCAAGAGAGTCGAAGATATCCTGTTTGTTCGATTCAGCGGAAGAACCGGCCTTAACATTTTCGTACAGTCGGTCGCGACGATTGGGTGAGATAAAATTCAGCACGCTTTGTTGAAATCCAAAGGGATCGTACTCCATCAAGTAGCTACGTTCATGGCAGAGCGTGAGCCCGAACGATTCCGCCTCGGCTAACAAAGCGTCTCGACTAAGAAGAAACAGATGACGCGGCGGATCCCAATGGAACCAATGGCCACCAAAGATACTAGCTTGCACGCTTGCGACATTTGGAACAGCTAAGGCCAAGCAGCCGCCTGGCCGCAGTGCGCGAACCATTTTTTTGAGGTTCTGCTTTCCGTGAGGTAAATGTTCAAATACATGCCAGAGCGAGATAAAATCGAATTCCCCTTCAGGCAACTCCATTTCGGAAATGCTTCCAAAGTTGAATTCGATGTTTTTTAATTCACGAAGTCTTGCGGCTGCGGATTCGAGCTCTATTCCGCTGCAGTCGTAACCGTGTTCCCTGAGTTGAACTAGAAATTCACCAGATCCACACCCTATATCGAGGACTCTTGCCGGTGGCGGAACCAGCCGCGAGATGGCTTTTGCTCGTTGTTGAGAAAAATATGAGCGAGCCTTTCCTACCCATCCGTCAAACTTCGCTTCTTCCGTGCCGTAGTATTCAGAGTCATAACTCTGAGAAAGTTCAGACGGCGAAGGTGGAGGATCTAGAAACTGTGCTGAACAGACTTTACACTCGCTGAGAGACCAAGATCTTCCTGCCATATCGTATGTTGGCGCAATCGAGAACACTTCGCTCGATTCACAGTACCCACAACTTGACATTACTGCGTACCAACGGAGAGTTTTCGACCTTCAGATGAAAAAATAGCGATGTCCTTCTTGAAAGATTTGGCGAGCACAAATTTGCTGGTCACGGCAAGAACGCCGAAACCGTATTTAACACTACGGTGAAAGCTAATTGAGGAAGACTCTGGAGCATAGCGAGTTGGGCAGCTTATTTCGCCAATCCTCATTCCGAAATACATTATTTGCGCGAGCATTTCGTTGTCAAAAACAAAATCATTTGAATTTTCTTCAAGAGGCAAGGTGCTGAGAATCTCTCGAGAGAATGCTCTATATCCAGTGTGATACTCCGAAAGTTTTTGGCCTGACAAGATGTTCTGCACTAGTGTGAGTACGCGATTCGCCAAATACTTGTAAACAGGCATACCACGTTCAATAGGGTTCTGGGCGAGAATTCGAGATGCAAGCGCAGCATCATACTCCCCATATGCGATCATCGCAGACATCGCTGTAAGAAGATGCGGGGTATACTGATAGTCTGGATGGAGCATGATGATAATATCAGCACCTGCCTTTAAGGCCGCTCTATAGCAGGTCTTCTGGTTTCCACCGTAGCCAAGATTCTCCAAGTGAACGATCGTCTCGATACCCAGCGAGCGTGCGAGTTCCGCGGTATCGTCGCTACTGCAATCATCGACTAGTATCACCGTATCGATGATGTCTTGCGGGATGCCGGCATAGGTTGCCTCGAGGGTTTCGCGAGCGTTGTAGGCAGGCATAACCACGCAAATATTTTTACCGTTGAGCATCGTTCCCTTTACTGAGGCCTGGTAAGCATTTTTCTGGT
>QIGM01000378.1 GCA_003230795.1 bacterium | reverse complement strand
AAAATGCTGGCTGCACAAAACAGATAAAGGAAAAAACTTTTACGAGAGCTAATTCCCACTCTGCTTTCTGGGCGATAAGACCAGAAAACAACGAGCGCAAGGGAGCCAGTGAGCAATAGGCTGTTAATTAAATGCAGTCCAATTACGCCGGCTCGTGCGGCTGAAGAATTCTCTCCGACAAGCTCCAAGAGCACGAGTGCTGCACCGACTAGTGCCTCCAAGCACATAAAGACCATCGCCCAAGCCGCGGCTCGACGAACAAGCTGAGAGGGAGCAAATAACTTGCGACTAAGAAGAAGAATCGCGAGGGCACCTAAAAAAGCTATACCGCTGGTAATACGGTGAGAGTACTCAATAAGCGTTTCAGTGCTTGGGTTTCGTGGCAGAACCTCTCCGTTACAAAGAGGCCAATGGCTGCCGCAACCCGCACCGGAGCCTGTGATGCGCACGTAGGCACCCCACGCAATTACGAGCAGGGTGTAGAGGAAAACACCAATCGAGATTCGGGAGAACGTCTGTTTTGAGATCTTCATTACTGCTCAATAACCCAAAACGGGAAATTTCCCCCTATGACGACTATAAGCCTCGAAAAATAGCGGCGAACATGTCCATGCGTTCTGCTTGGCCAGGGCTGAATTCGAACAAACAAAAATCATCCGAATAATCCATGAAGTTATTTACAGGGTCAGTGAAGTTATCCCCACCGCAAGTATCCCGACCTACTGGGCAACCGAAGGCCGGTTGGAATTCTGGTCCGGTATCTGCAATATCATCACCAATGCTGCCACATGAGCCCTGGAATGAATGGAATAGACCAAGCCAGTGACCAACCTCGTGCACAAGTGTGTCGCCCTCGTTGTAGGGAGCGAAGCTGCCGCCGGGGAGTGTTTGGTGAACCACGACGACACCATCAATGACGGGTGCAGTTGGGAAATCCCAAGGAAAGGTCGCGTAACCAAGAGTCCCAGAGCTAGACTGCGCCACATAGACATTGAGCGTGCTAGCATCTCCTCTTCTAAGCGCCTGTTTGACAGTAAATTCTGTTTGGCTACCGAACTCCAGCACCGCAAGCTCAGGGCTGATTGTTCGGGTAACTTCGGTGAGCGTGAATTGAAAAGCTGTGGGTACGCCGCCTGCAGGGCCGCCGCCTGCAACTCCTCCGAAAGAGGCGTTGAGGATATTCATTTGCTCAGCTATTGCTTCGTCACTCACATTGCCTTCTGCCTCACTCTCACCTGCAGCCACAACGTGAACTACGACCGGGATATTTACAGATGCAGTAGCCCGAGCGCTTAGGGGCGTGCCGAGCAGCCTCATCTGTGAGAGTGAGCCAAAAAATTCGTTTACCGCTGCGACGGCAGCCGCATCAAGCTCGTCAACAGCACAGCGGTTAGTTATTCGACCGACGCGCTCATTGTTTTCGGCTTCAGTTAAGGTATCGTCACCGCTAGAGCTTCCACCTCCGCATCCGACAGGAAGCATGAGGAGAAACAAGCAGGCAAAAATAACAAGAAGCTTAGTTGAATTAGAATAAGACTTTGCATGCATCATAAGATTACCTCTCAGTAGGTGTTACGTGATTGCTATCCGCGATAACGAAATTGGGCTGCAGTAGGTCCTTCTCCGGAGCGCTCAATCCCTCGCCCTGAGTTTGAGGAGAGGTGCTGCAAAATTTTAAATGCAGTTTCAGCTTCCTCGGGATTGCCGATCAATACGGCAAGCTCTGTGGCCGTTCCTTTTTTCTTTTCGGACTGAAGCGAGTGAAGAAGTTTCTTCTGCAAATCAATTACTTGGGTTGCCGCTTTCTTTCCTGCCTCAACGCCTGGTTGATGATAGGCATTAACGTTTACCAGCGACGCGTAAAACCCAACGGTTCGGTCATACAGAGCAATCAGCGCACCGAGGCTGTTCGCGTTCAAGGCATCGAGAGTGATGGTCATAGAATCCCGTCCGCCTTCATAGAGCGCGCGTCGGGTTCCAAGGAAGAAGCCGCTTAAGTAGTCACCAGATGTGATTCCCTCTTCGACCTCAAGATTGGAGACATTCTCTGCGTCAGCAGTGTAATCGCTCAGTACCTCTACGAAGGTAACGAAGAAATTATTAAGCCCGTCGCGAAGTTGCTGCACGTATGCGTGTTGGTCGGTGGAGCCTTTGTTCCCGTATACTGCGAGGCCTTGATTGACGACCTTACCGTCTAAGTCTTTTTCCTTACCGAGCGACTCCATGACGAGCTGCTGTAGGTACTTACTAAAGAGCATTAAGCGGTCTTTGTAAGGCAGGACTACCATGTCCTTTTCGCCTTTTCCGTTACCCGCCGCGTACCACATCATCGCCATCAGCGCTGCAGGGTTACGTTCACTGTCGGGTGTGCGAGTGAGCTCGTCCATCATCTTTCCGCCTTCAAGGAAGGCGTCAATGTCTAGACCTTGTAGGGCTGCCGGCAGAAGTCCAACCGCGGCAAAAATCGAGGTTCTACCCCCAACCCAGTCCCACATGTAGATCTGCTCAAGCCAGTTTTCAGATTTCGACTGTGCATCGAGCTTACTTCCCTCGCAGGTTACCGCGACAGCATGAGGTCCGTAATCTAGCCCGCGCGCCTTAAACGCGTGTGCCACTTCGAGACTGCCATTGCGAGTTTCTACTGTGCCACCTGATTTCGAAACGATAATGGCGAGTGTCTTCTCTAGAGAATCTCCGAGCTTGCTAAGAGTCTTCGCGATACCGTCTGGATCGGTATTGTCGACAAAATGCAAACTCATAGGATTGTCTTTGTGCCAAAGGGCCTCAGAGACTAATTGTGGTCCAAGCGCGGAACCACCAATTCCAATAATGAGCACGTGCTCGAAACGATCATGCCGCTGGGGCTTTAACGTACCCTGGTGAATCTTTGCGGCGAATTCTTTGATCTTCTTATTCTCTGAATTTATTGCGTCGGTAACGTCCGCAGAAGGCGCGAGCTCTGGCTTACGTAACCAGTAGTGGCCGACCATTCTTCCTTCATCTGGGTTGGCTATTTCGCCTGCCTCAAGTGAAGACATGGCTTCAAAGGCGGCAGTGATTCCGCCTTGCATGTTTTCTAGGAAATCATCAGAGAATCGTATTCGGCTAATGTCGAGACTAAAGCCTAGCTCAGGATAACTACGGTGGTACTTACAATATCTTTGCCAAAGTTCGTCAGAGTTCATGATGTATCCTTATCAAATGAAAGAAACAGAAAGTGTGAAGCAGCGTACTGAAAACAGGTGCTAATTCTTGCTCGATTTTACTTGGTCGAAGGCATTAATCAAGCTCGAAGAGGTGATGAGGCTAGGTAGTACGGTAGGGGCGGCGGAAACATCAGCTGGCAGCACTACGTAGAGTGGAACACCTTCAGCTCCATACCGCTTAATTGCATCTGTAATTACGGGATCTCCACTGGTCCAATCCGCTTTAAAGGCAAGGATTCCGTTCTCACGGAGAGCCTGAGCGACTCCAGCGGTTTCTATCACCATATACTCATTGGCTTTACAGGTAATGCACCAGTCGGCCGTGAACTCGAGGAATACAGGATTCCCCTGTGCTCTGGCCGTCTCAACCGCCTCATCTGAAAAGACTTGCCACTTGATACCCTGGCTAGAGACATACTCCTGACCTTGAGAGGAGCTTCGAGCGGTAAGCAACGGGAAGCAGAAAACGACAAAGGTTAAGCAAGATATCGCCACCGCCGTTCGG
>QIGM01000085.1 GCA_003230795.1 bacterium | reverse complement strand
AGCGGCGTTTGGTCTCCACATCCATCCCTGCCCCATTATCCCGAATCCCGATGCGAATGTAGTCACCGTACGGGACCTCGTAGTGTGGACTGTCTCTGTCCACGGAGATGGAATCGCTAAATATTTCTATCGCGCCATTCGCGGGGCTTGCCTCGCTGGCGTTATTTACCAGTGCCGTGAGTATTCTAATAATTTGCTGAGGATCTGCAAAGGTCTTGGGAAGTTCCTCAGCCAATTTGATCTGTAGCATCTGTTTGTCAACGAGATGGCGCTGTAGCACCTCTTCGTTTCGTTCTATCACCGCATTGAGGTCTGAGATTTCGGCGCTTGGCTCTTCGAGATTAGCGAAACTGAGAAGTTGTCTTACTAGGGATGCACCCTTTATTGCGGCTTCGTTGATGATTTTTGCCGCTCGTTGAATCGGCTCCTGTTCCTTACCTTGAATTTCGAGTAAAGAAGCTTGTCCAAGTATCGCCTGAAGAAGATTATTGAAATTGTGTGCGATGCCAGCCGCAAGTAAGCCGGCAGTTCGCATCTTTTCACTTGCGCCCATCTGCTCTTCCAAGCGTTTAGAGAGTAGCACCGCGGCAATCTCGGAAGCGAGACTGGAGAGCAGCGTCAGCTCTCCCTTTTCGATCTTCGGCTCCCCGGCTCCTGCTTGAAAGGCCAATACCCCCAACACTTGACCGCCAGAGATAAGCGGAACGAGGCCAACAGAATTTGTCGAAAAGCGTGAGAAGAATCGTTTCACCCCGAATTCACTCAACACGTCATCAGGATCTTCAATTATCATTGAGCTTCGCGAAGAAACGACTCTGGCAATCGGATGGTCCCTGCCCTCTATTTCAACATTGATTTCAACTAGTCGACGCTTCCAGCCAGGTCCGTAAGCAGCCTGCCCGATGACTCTGGTGTTTGTTTCGTTTAACAATCCAAGCCAAATTCGAGTTAAGCCAACTTCATCCTTAATGACATCGAACGCTTTATGAAAAATCTCCTCTAGAGAAAGGAATCCTGAGAGTTCATGACTCAGGCGATACAAGGCCGCGAGGTTTTTGGTCTGTTTGCGATACGCGGTAAACAGACTCGCTTGGCGAGCTGCGAGACCAATCTGATTTGCTGCCGCAGCAACCAGCATGACATCGCCACCATCAAACTTCGCGACTTCGGAATGAAACAAGCCGATAGTTCCTAGAGTCTCTTCCTCTACACTAATTGGTACCAAAACTGCCGAACGTATTCCTTCGTCCTCTGCGAGGAAGCGGCTTGCTCTCGGATCATTACGAATGTCCGGAACAACTATAGACTGCCCGTTTTCGGCAACGAATTTAGAAAGACTTGGAAGGCTTGATGCTGCTTCAATTTGACTGTCGAATTCAGCGGAAAAGCCATTGTGAGCGATAAGCTGTAGCTCGGAGTTTGACTGTTCATTCTCATACAGGAAGCAGAGGCCTGCCGTTGCGCCTGTGGCGTCACAGAGAGCAGCAAGCCCTCGGGCTGAAATATTCGCAGGGTCAATATAGCCGCGAATAGCTGAGGATACAGTGTAGAGCGCACGCACCTTTTTACTCTGTGCATTGAGGGCCTGTTGGGCCTCACGCCGAGCGGTGATGTCGATACCAAAGCCATCCCAACCTAGAAGCTGTCCATCAGTCGCACGAACGGGAACGAACTTCGCAAGCAACCAGCGTTCTTTGCCAGTGATGTGATTGATGACGCGAAACTCCTCTTCGAAATTCTGTAAGCGCTTCTGGGTTTCAAGTGCTCGCTTCTTCACCCGTGTTCTATCTTCAAGATGCGCAAGGTCGAACCAGTGAACTGGCGTTCCTGCCAGAAAGTCTTCTGGTGCCACTCCGAAGAAGTCTAAAGCCCTTCGGCTCACAAACGTTATTGTATGATCTGGGTCGCAGTGAAAAATAATAGCGTCCGAGTGTTCAACCAGTCGCCGGTATCGCTCCTCTGTGTTGCTCCCGAGGAGCGGTGATGTATGCGGATGTTGTTCGACAGAAAAAGAATCAGCGAGAGCAGCAGCTCGAGGCGGCTCTTGCTCAAATCGCTCCACAGCACTTGCGAGTAAGCGTCCAATTTTTTCAAGATGCGCTAAATCAGCCCGGTTCCACTCCGGGGTATACTCATCACCGAGTAGTATCACCGTGAGTTGTGGCATACCGTGCCGACGAGCGGTAACCGCAGCGAATTGGGAGCAGCCTAAATCCCCGAGCATTGTGCGCAAGGAGGCGAGCTTATCTACCGGTAGCTGGCTGGCTAAGCTTATCACGTTCGGATGTACTCGAGACTCGGCGCGGAGAAGATCGCAAAAACGATTAAGAGTGGAATCAAGGCGTGTATCCGGCGTCTCTGCCGCCCATTCTATCGGCGGCTGCGCTGCGCTAATGCGAAGGCTACTATCAAGAGAAACAATGCAGCGCGACGCCTCGAACGAAGCGCCGAGATGCTCAGCACCAAGAGCGAGTACTTCTTTTACCTCTTTAGAGGAGATTAGTGCTTCCGAGAGTGTGGTGACCACATCTGTTGTAGTCTCGGGCATGGGGTACTTCCTAAGTTTCGCTCCAGCGCAAAGCTAAGAGCATACTACTCATCGTGAATCGCAATTCCTACGACTCCTGCGATGCCTTCGTTATGAGTTCGTTCTCTTAAAGAAGAACTCTAAATAAACGTTACGGAGGAGAAATCGTCAGCGAAAAGAGAGATTCTAGGAACCCACCTTTTGCGCTTCACGACCAGTCACTACCAGGGTTGCCTTTCTTACGTCCTGGTTTAGACCGTGCAACAAGAGTTCTTGATGCAACTGACGTCGCATGCCGCGAGTATTGGGGTCACCTTGGCTCTCCCTATGCTCTCTACGAAACTCTTCCGTATCCATTCGTAGTCGTTTTGCAAGACGACTACGTTGATATATCAACTCAAAGCCTCCGAGTAGGAGCAGCAGAAAGACTGAGGTGATACTCAAACTTCCTATGGCTAGAGCGATGACATCGAAAATCTGCTGTGTATCCTGGTAATCGATTCCAAGAATGAAATCACTGCAATAAAGCAACACTCCAAGGAAAGATGAGCAAAGCAGCAGCAGGTATAATGCGTGCTTCAGCAAACCTTGTAGCAAGCTACCGCCGGTATCTTGCTCTTGCACACCTAGTAGACGCCCAAGCCCTTGGAAGAGATTAAGACGCTCAAAACGGGGTTTCAGAGCTTCTACTGAAAACAAGACCCCTACTTGAGCAATTTCCGCCAATATTGCAGCGAGGCTCACTACTAGGAAAAAAGGAGACAACACTCCGATAGTCAGACCTAACGCTTCAGTGGCGTATACTAGCACATTATTACTATGAAAGTCTGCACTGCGGAGCAAACTTTTCTCCATAAAATCACTGATGTTATGGAGTTCGCTTCTTGAGAAAATTCCGTAGATAATGCAGGCGCTTAGGGTTACAGCACCAGTCAGAGTATTGCTCTTTGCAGTCTCTCCTCTCTTCCTTGCCTCTCGTAGTTTCTTAGCGGAGGCGGGGAATTTCTTCTCGTCTGCCATGGTCCCTATATCCGAGTTTGGGAGAGTAAGAGCGCTACCTCTGGCCTGAGAGAGCTCAAGTATTCTTGTATGGTATCAAGTAATCGTGGCAACAGCAGGGCGAGTAAGAGAATACTTAGGCTCATCTTGGTTCCCAGCAATTCAAAGCTCATATTGGTTCTATTGAGATATC
>QIGM01000313.1 GCA_003230795.1 bacterium | reverse complement strand
GGTGGTAATGCGCAGAACCAACGGCACAAAAGTCGTCGAATTACGACTGCCAATTTCGGATCTTTTGTCTATTGACCTTTCATCTTACGAATCTGCCGATAGAACTGGAACGGTCTTTGTGATTCCAGATGAGCCGGGAACGATCTCGGCATGGGTGCTTCGCGTGAGGCCCTGGGAATATGTGATTCCAACAGAGATGAATTGATCTGTACGCTTTTCAACAGTCCCTTTAGGAGAGAGTAGTACACTTAGGCTGTAAGTATCTGAAATCACTAACACAAACAATCTAGCGAAATAATCTGTAATCTTAAATTGGGTATTATTCGATAGTACTACTTAAGTGCTCGGATATTTTCCCGAGTGAAGTGTGATTGTTTTGTTGGTTCAAGGTTGTTTTGCAGAAGGTTGTTTTAGATTTAGCGCTAACTAAAGCTCTCTATCGCCTCTTTTATAGCGTGGGATTAGTGCTCTTGTGCTCCCTTCAGGTTCTCAGTGTCGAGGCTGAAGAACTACAAGTGAATTGGGGTGCTCCCACTACCAGTGCAGATGGTTCTCCACTAAATGATTTAGCGGGTTATAGACTCTACTACGGCACAAAGACTTCTCAATATTCCAATACCATTGATGTTGGCAATCTCCAGACTTACACCGTGCTCGGTTTGGTTGCCGGTAGTAACTATTACTTTGCCGTAAGCGCCTACGATACAGCAGGGAACGAGAGCGAACTTTCTACAGAATGGATACATAGTATTCCACTTCCTCGTGCTCCGAATCCCGATGATCCTGATGGTGATGGTATTCCAAACGATCAAGATCCCGACTCTGATAACGATGGGTTACTTGACGAGGTTGAAATTGTACTTGGGACAGACCCGTATGTTGCTGACTCCGACGGAGATTGGGTAGACGACGGAGATGAAGTGAGCGCAGGATCAAACCCTTTGGATGCAGGAAGCTCAATTATTCGACTTGGAAACACTATCTGTGCCGATTGGAATAGCTTCCTTGGTGGAATGTGGAATGTGTTTGAACACGTAAATCTTTCGCCTGAGCCGATCCGCGTTGAGACGACCTTGTTTAGTATTCAAGGAAACACAACCGGTCTTGCGCAGTTTACTGTTCCAGCGGGAGGTCAGTTTGATGCGCTCATTCACGACTTATCGGGCCGCGCAGCGAACTCTTACGGACGTGCTTGCTCGCGACACTTTGGTAATCCTGGGGATCTTGATGGTCGTATGGTGTACTACCGTCCAGAAACAGATCCAAGTCGTGGAATGTTTCAGTTTGCGATTGCGATGCAAATGACTCGCGGGAAAATCGGACCGCAGTTTGTTACCTTGAATACCATGCACCCGAGTCTTGCCGCAGGTGAGGAATTACTATTAGTAACGAATTGGCTGCAACTTACAAATCTGGAAAATACTGTGGAGCATGGTTCGCTTGTGTATTACGCGCAAGATGGCTCCATTATTCGAAGTGAGCGGGTGACGCTCTCCGCTGGGCAGCGAAACGATCTCGCCGGACATGCAGTTGGCTCAAGTCAGATCGGAGTGGTCGAATGGCGACCAGATCGGCGTTCAAGTACTTTTCTGTTTCGAAATGTTCGTTATCTTTTTGACAACAATGGTACTGTCGAGAGTTTTGATACTGCATTCCAGCTTGAAGGAATGGTTGGTTCGGGTGAACCACTATATGTGCCGGTTGATACGGTGGTACGTTCGTCGGTGCTTGAAATTGTCAATACTACGTCTCAGACAACGAGCGTTAATGTGCAAGTCTTCGGGGAACAGCGCTCAGAGCGTCAACTCGTGCTTGCCCCGCACGCCTCTGAACATATTATACTCGATCAAATGCTAGGTCCGATGCAGGTCGGCTATGCTCGTATACAAGGTGGAAGCCTGGGTAGTGTCGCTGCAGTCGCAATGCACTACGGGAGACGATCTGATCTTGGTATTAGCTATATGTTTGGAATTCAGGCGAAACCAACACTTGGAACTTCTCTCAAGGGCTCCTATAACACTTACCTTGCGCAGGACACCTGGCTTCTTAGTGTGAGTCCTGAAGCGCAGTCGGTTGATGTAAAGATGACTCGCCCTGATGGCTCCACTCGACATCAGGCGGCTTATGAAATGTCAGGCGTGCATACCCTACATCTGAATCAATTCGAAGAGTCAGATAATTACGGCGTTATTGAGCTAGTCCCTAGTCAAAGGAACAGTCTTGCTTCCTGGGCTTTGAGAGTCAGGGGGAATGACTACATTATTCCAACGCCTTTACGTTAGAGCGAGTGAAAACCGGCCTTTTAACTGTCCCTACAGTAATTGAACGCTTTGGGTTACTAATCCCTTATATTAATTGGAGTTTTACGCCCTGTGATACCAGCATTTTTTTGCTCAGGAGTTGAAAAAAGCTCTAAAAGCAGGTATCCCCTTACTCTTAGTTTCTTCAGTGTGCAGCTCAAGTAAAGGGTCGGGATTGATTTAAAAACGGTCGCTGCGTGCGAGGCCGGTAGGAATCACCGAATCACGTTAGTGAAGCGAACAGACTTCTTCTTACTATTGTCTCCGAGTACTCGGCATAAGGGCTCTTTAAGCGCTTGGAGCACCTGCGTACTGGTGACGAGATCGAGAGAACTCGAACAATGAGTACCGCTTGGCAGAACAGGCTGTTTACCGCTCCCCTAGGCTGGTACACCTGCGCGGTTGTGGTGTATTTTCTATCGAGTGCTGATTTGTATATTGGTGGGATTAGCGCTCTACCAATTCCACCAACTGAGCTATTCGTTGTTGCCTTTGCCCTACCCTGCGCATTTATTCTTTTAAGTGATCTACTTCAGCGAAAACCACTTTCACGTGCCCTCTCAATAGCCAATCAGAATTCACTTGTAATTTTAGGATTTTTAGCAGTAGTGAGCACGGCCTTGCTTCTTGCTCTATTGCCTGGGGCGAATTGGTCTTCGGGTGGGAAATTTATCAGTTTTTTTGTTTTCGACTTGATCGTTTTTCTTGTTGCGATGCAATTGCCAGTGCTGCCGTATGTGAAAAAATATTTTAGCTGGACAGTCATTGCTGCAATGTTGTGTTTGCTCTACTCAATTGGATTTGATCTTGCAACACCAGGGACATTTTCGGACTCTAACTCAAGAGCCGCTGGGTTTGCAGGCAATCCAAATCTAGCGTCTTTGACGATGAATATGATGTGTGCAGCTGCCCTTTCATACCGCATTGAGCGGCGGCGCTTAGATACCTTTATCCTTCTTATCGGTGGATTTGGAGTGTTTGCTACTCTGTCTCGAAGCGGGATTCTGACATTTGCTATAATTGTGTTCTGTTACTCCTACTGCGTTTTTTTTCGAGGCCCCGGACGAGTTAAGCGTTGTGTTTCTTTTCTTGCTGCTGCACTTGGCGTTTTTTTGGTAGTTGCTACAGTTGTGCCTATTGTTGTTGAGAACGCTGAATTAATGGCAGCACCGAGGGCGCAAGCTCGATTAAAGATGTTATTCGGTAGTGGCGGTGGTGGCTTTGTTCGTTCTGAAGAGAGTCGGCTGCGCGTGGTGTTCCCTTCATTGGAACTTGTAAACAAATCTCCTCTTTTCGGGCTTGGAACAGCACACTCGCGTGCCTGGCAATCAGGCACACACAATTTATATCTTCAGCAATGGGTAAATAATGGGCTTGTGGGTCTGGTCGCCTACTTAGGAATGCTCTTTGCGACTTTCTAC
>QIGM01000305.1 GCA_003230795.1 bacterium | reverse complement strand
TCATTTCTAAAACCAGCACCGAGGTATCAGAGTTTCACGAATCAGTCCGAATGTACCAACTCGATGAATTAAAAGACATGCTTTCGAATGCTGGTTACTCAGTAAAGGCCCATTATGGGAATTATGATGGCAGTGCGTTTACGCCTGATTCCCCTCGCCTGTTGATACTCGCGACTCTAGATACTGCTAAGTTAGGATAAGTAAGTGCAGAACCGCAGCGAACAAATAAAAGCGATTACGGAATCCTCCCGATTTGGCGAAGCTACTCGCTTAAAGATTTCACCTGCCGTTGAAAAGGCGTTACGAGATTCAAACGACTACCTACCTGCTTCTGAGAAGAGAGAGCAGAATATCGAACTTCTCGCCGATGGGAAGGCTGTTTGCGTAGTTACTGGGCAACAAGTTGGTCTATTTTTGGGACCTGCCTTCACACTCTACAAGGCGATTACTGCAGTTCGTCTAGCCGAAGCTATTGAAGAAGAGACGCAACAGAAGTGCGTGCCGGTATTTTGGCTACAAACCGAAGACCATGATTTGGCCGAGATATCTCGCGTCAGCATTCTTAGTCGAGAAGTTGAGCAAGAAGAACTAATTATAAATACGAAGTTAGCGGCGAGCAGTTCGTCAGTAGCATATTCAGTAATCGGAACTGAGATCGAAGAACAATTAGCTATCCTCGAGCAGACACTTGGATTCTATCCAGATGCCTCGTCTGTCTTGGAAGCCTGTCGTAAATGGTATTCCGAAGGTCGAACGATGCATGAGGCCTTCGCAGGCTTGCTTTGTGAGATTTTGTCAGACTCCGGTCTTGTTTTTCTTAATCCACGTCAGGAAATTCTTCTATCGGAAAGTAAGAGCGTGATTCGAACCGCGATAGAGAAGCATGTGCCTGTAGCTCAAGCACTTCTGGAGCAAGGCGAGGCAATTAAGAACGCAGGAGGAGATGTGCAAGTCCATGTGCGTGAAAACTCCCCTCTTCCCTTCATTCATCCAAAATCAGGCACGGGAGATAGATTCAGATTCCAACAAAGTGGTGAGACATGGACCATCATCGGCGGAGCTGACGAGACTATCTTCTCTACGTCACAAATCCTTGAGCTACTCGAAGCTCACCCAGAGCAATTCAGCACTAGCGCTCTGCTGCGGCCTTTCGTTCAAGATAGTCTTCTTCCTAGCGTCGCTTATGTTGGCGGAAATGCGGAAAGGAACTACTTTAAGCAAATAGCTCCCTTGTCCAAAATTTTGGGAGTTCGGCTAGCGCCCTTTGTGTCGCGTGCAAGCTTTGTGGTGCTCGATCAAAAGTTTAAAGACTGGCTTGCAGATCTTTCCCTGGAACTCGAGGATCTCGATCTCAAGGAGAGTGACCTTGCAAGGAAGATAGCCGACACCATTCGTGGCACAGCCCTTGGTCCAAGCGAGCTAGAGAAATTGACAGACAAGTCGCTCACGGAACTTTTTTCAAATATTGAGAATGCATTCCAAGTGGTAGATAAGACACTCCTTTCCTCCTTAGAGAAGTCGCGTGGCAAGGTTGATGGTCTTCTGGAGCGACTTTTTCAGCGTTATTCGAGTGCGTATTTGCGCAACGCCGAGACTGCGACGTCTCGACTAGCGAAGCTGCAGGTAGCGCTTAGACCTGCGGGAGTTCCTCAGGAACGAGTTTACACTGCGATAAGTTTGCTTTGTCGACACGGTAGTAGCTATCTTGAGGCTGTATCGGAGGAAGTTGCCCAGTTTAACCCTGATGAAAAAGTAATCACGTTATGAGCCCTAAGTCTTCTCTCGATTTACTCGCAATAGGTGCGCATCCAGATGATGTTGAGTTATCTTGTGGTGGGCTACTCGCGTCTCTTTCAGAGAAGGGGCGTTCCGTTGCTGTTGCTGACCTCACCGAAGGAGAGCTTGGTTCTCAAGGCACAGTAGATCTGCGTCGGCAAGAGGCCAAGGCTGCAGGCGAAATTCTTGGTCTTGTCAGACGAGAGAACATGGCGTTTCCCGATGCTGGGATTACAGATGGGAGCGCTACTGGAGATGAAGGATGTAATCCTCAACTCGAAAAGGCAGTCGCCTTGATTCGTCGCTTGAAGCCGAAGATGCTCGCGATTCCCTATTGGAAGTCGCGGCACCCAGATCACGCGGCGACGGGAGAGTTGTTCACGCGCGCTTTGTTTTACTCCGGTGTCGCAAAGTTTGCTCCGCGGGCTGGTGAGAAACACAGCGTGCCCCAGGTAATCTACTACCAAATGCGACTTAGCTTTCAACCTAGTTTCATCGTGGATATTACCCATTCCCACGAAAAGAAAATGCAGTCCATTAGGGCCTATCACTCACAGGTGACCCGTGAGGACGGCTCAGATACCTTAGTGAGCTCACCCCTTTCACTTGACTCAGTTGTTGCGCGGGACGCGTATTTTGGCTCCATGATTGGTGTGCCCTACGGTGAGGCGTACCTCACTAGAAACGCTATTGGAGTAAAAGACCCAATGGAGTTGTTTAGTGAATACCCAGGAAAGAACTCTCTGTTTCTTCGTGAGGAACAGTAATGACGCAAGGAAGTAGCAAACTATGGCAATGAAACCGCTGCGTATCGGAATTACGTGCTACCCTACTTTTGGTGGTAGTGGTGTGATCGCGACTGAAATTGGAATGGCGATGGCTCGACGAGGTCATCGTGTGCATTTCATCTGCTATGACGTCCCTCGACGTTTGCAGCGCTTTATGGAAAACACATTTTTTCATGAGGTGGAGGTACACGACTATCCTCTTTTTACTTATCCGCCCTACTCCTTGAGTCTGGCGTCAAAAATGGTTGAGGTATCAACCTATGAGAAGCTCGATCTGTTGCATGTGCACTATGCGGTGCCGCATGCGACGAGCGCTTATCTAGCGAAGAGCATCATGGGGGCCGAAAGCCCGCCTGTAATTACTACACTTCACGGCACAGATATTACCTTGGTTGGAAATGAACGTAGCTATTTGCCGATTACTCGCTTCTCAATCGCGCAGAGTGACGGTGTTACTGCGCCATCTCGTTACCTTGAGCGGGCGACTTACGACAAACTTAACCTTTCGACAGAAGTCCCAATTGATGTAATTCCGAACTTTGTCGACACCGTTCGCTATTCACCTTCGAAAGAGGACGCGAAAAAGAAACTCGCACCTTTGTTTGAGAACTGCCCACTCGCGGATGATATCAAAATCCTATCTCACGTTTCGAACTTTCGACCAGTGAAGCGCGTCACTGATGTGATTAAGATTTTCAATATCGTTCAGCAATCGATCAATGCGCATTTGATGCTAATTGGTGATGGGCCTGAACGTTCTAAAGCTGAAACTCTCGCTCGAGAGTTGGGGATTATCGACAAAATTTGTTTTCTCGGTAAGCAGGAAAACTTCATACAGATTCTACAAAGCTCAGACGTCTTCCTTTTGCCGAGCGAGAGTGAGAGTTTTGGACTTGCCGCACTTGAAGCAATGAGTTGCGGAGTTCCGGTCGTTGCATCAGATACTCAAGGTATTCCCGAAGTGGTTGAGCACGGTGTAACGGGATTTCTCGCAGACGTTGGCGACGTGGATAAAATGGCCGATTACGCGAAACGTCTCTTACTCGATCCCTCCTTACTCGCTCAACACTCTAGAGGCGCGAGAGCGAGGGTTGAAGAGAAATTCAATCAAGAGAAGGTAGTTAGCCAATATGAAGACTACTACTTTAAGACGCTTGAGC
>QIGM01000510.1 GCA_003230795.1 bacterium | reverse complement strand
GCTCATGACGTGATAGTCGTGGTGGCTGGAATGGAGGGAGCGCTGGCAAGTGTGCTTGGAGGGCTAGTTGAGGCGCCGATCATCGCAGTTCCAACAAGCGTGGGTTATGGGGCGTCACTGGGTGGCATTACCACTTTATTTAGTATGTTAATCTCCTGTTCGCCGGGTATTACGGTTGTGAATATTGATAACGGCTTTGGAGCGGCTTTGGCTGCTGCTCGTATGGTGAAACACCTAAAAGGCGGTGAAAAGCTCTGAACCTCCGCAGAACTGCCCTTAGTCGGTGCGCGTTGCTCTGGAGTACGGTAGTCAGGTACTGCAAGAATTCTTGGCAATATTCGCTAGAATTCCAATATGATGTGGCAAAAGACCGTCTATAGCCTATAGCTCCAGAGTACAATTGGAGCCGTTGCCGAGACGGTGGCCGCGGCAGAAGAGTATTGCAATTTAAGAGAGATTTAAGAGAGTCGGAGAGCTTCGATGGACACAGGTGCACGCATGTTTGGTTTAGAATTTATGAAACATACTCAGGTCTTCAAACCCTTCAGTCTGCTCATTCTACTATTAGCCTTGGCCTGTCCTGTCAGTGCGCAAGAGGAGCCAGCGGCAGGTGGTGAAGCGATGGGCGGTGAAGCGACAGAAAAGAAAGAGGCTGCTGCTAAGGAAGAGTCTACCGATGTAATCCGAACTGGAACAATTGCGAGTTCTGGCGAATATGCTTCAGGCAATGCGGTTGATGTTGATACGCAAGGATCTGCGCCAGGGGATGAACCCTCTACAATCCAAGGAAGCGTCTCCCAAATTGGACGTGGTAAGTGCCGCGCGAGCATAACGAACAGCAGTGAGGAGAACACCTATTCTGTTCGTTTTCGAGTTATTGGTACTAATGAGCGCGGAGCCGTCGCAATAAAAAAGACTTTTTCGGCGACACTTAAGCCGTCACAAACGCAAAATCGTAAACTTGCCTGCAAGGATAACCTCCGCATGCAAGTAGTATTGCTCTCGGCGAACAAGCGATAGCACGACGTTTGCTTTAAGCTGCCTTGCAATAATTTGCGAGGCGCCTGATTCTGTAGTTTAGCGGAAGAACACGTGGGAATGAGCGCGCAACCAAACTCGCGAGACATGATCAGCTTGTATCATGTCGACAAGGTGTACCCGCCAAATCAAATGGCTTTGCGCGACATCGATGTCACAATAAACCGCGGTGAGTTCGTTTTCGTTGCGGGAGCTAGTGGTGCGGGTAAGTCGACCTTATTGAAATTGCTCTTTGCGGAAGAGCGGGCAAGTCGTGGACAAGTTCTTGTCGGTGGACGAAACCTCGTTACCATCTCTCGTCCTCAGAAGGCCGCGCTGCGACGCAATGTTGGAGTGATTTTTCAAGACTACAAGCTACTCGAAACCCGCTCAGTGTTGGAAAATGTCGCGTTTGCGCTTGAAGTTATTGGCGTGAAAAAGCGAGAACGTTTTCAACTTGCGTTTAAGATGCTGAGTGCCATTGGTCTGAAGGAGAGGATTCATGCCCTTCCGCCGACCTTATCCGGGGGAGAGCAGCAACGAGTTTCTATTGCACGCGCCCTAATCAATCGACCTCAATTGATTCTTGCGGATGAGCCAACAGGAAACCTAGATCCTGACATGACCATCGCAGTGTTTAACCTTTTGCTTGAAGCGAACCGCTGCGGGGCTACCGTGATAGTCGCATCGCACAATCTTACGCTCATCGAAGAAATCAATAAGAGAACGCTAGTGCTTGATAAGGGTCGTCTGATTGGGGACTTCGAGCGCCCTAAAGGCTGACGAGAGTAAAGATGGATGACTTAGGCGATCCGCCCAAAATAAACGTTCGTGAGCCTTCTCCTGGAATCGGGAGTGGGTTTCTTGGCGAATACTGGCAGTCACAGCGTTCACTCCCTCGAATTCAGGGTCCTGAAGTTGGAATCTACTATTTACAACAAGGCGTGCGCACAATAACAGCGCTGCCTGGTAGTAGCATCATCTCTGTGCTCACTATCGCGGTCTCACTTTTCTTGCTTGCCGGCTTCCTGCTTATTCTCCAAAACGTTGGTGGGCTTCTTACCGAAGCTGGTTCTACGCTTTTTGTTACCGCTTACATCCAAGACGAGGCAAAACCGACGGATGTTTCAGCGTTTGTTCGAAAACTTGAAAACAGTGAAAAGGTTCATTCGGCTATTTTTGTATCGAAAGAAAAAGCTCTGGAACTTTTTCGAGAAGATATGGGCACGCGAAGTGGGTTTTTAGAAGGACTGGAAGAACGAAATCCTCTGCCCGCTAGTGTCGACATTACCCTAAAGCCTGACGATGTTTCCGGTAGCTCTGTAGAATCTCTTCTGGAGGGGCTAAGAGCGCATTCGGTTGTCGAGGAGCTCGTTTACGGTAGTGAGTGGGTTGAAAGGATGGAAGGTATCGTTAAGGTATTCCGCGCTTTTGGTTTGATAAGCTTGTTGGTAGCCCTCGGGATTATAATGTTTCTTATCTCGAACACTATCAAACTGGTTATCTATGCTCGTCGAGACGAGATAGGCATTATGCAGCTAGTTGGAGCCTCGGATTCTTTTGTGCGTATTCCTTTTATCATCGGTGGCTTGTTGCAAGGACTTGTTGGTTCTTTGTTTGGAATTATCCTTCTACGTATTGGATTTTGGCTAGTTAATCTTGAAGTGCGTAATTCAACTGTGTTTGGAGTAGCACTCCCGGAATTGGCGTTTCTTAGCTTCTGGACAGTTTTCGCGCTTACAGTCATCGGGCTTCTCGTTGGAGCCTTTGGTAGTTTCTTCGCACTTCGCAAGTTTATGAATGTATGAGGAATGTTTCCCCAGGCGACTCTACCGATGCTTTCTCCCCAATGTGGGGACTGTTGAAAAACAGGCCCATGTGGTGGCCCATGTGGTGGACTTACGCTGCGACGGCTTGGATAGTCACACTTGGTGTCTTGGTGACTCCTTCTTTTTCTTTCGCAGAGAATGACCCCTCTGTAGCCGAGGCCAGCGGAGGGGAAGCGGAGTTAGTTGCCGTTCTACAGCGAATTGATAAAGAGGAAAGTCGTCTTGGGAAGATTAGAGCTCGAGAGAAAGAGCTACGAAAGAGTCTCGCAAAGATTCAAGAAGACGGCGAGAAGGCGAAACGGGCGAATACGCTGCTACAAGGCTCTCTTCAGGAATTAGAGAAGGAGCAAAAACAACTCTCTGCCGCGATTGAGCACGCTAGAAGGAAGTCTCTCAAACTTCGGGAAGGTTTTCAGGAGCGCCTTGTCGCTATCTATAAGACACATCGCCGTAGTGGTTCGGTGGATTATATTTTTCGTTCAACCTCTGCCACGGATCTATTGAAGCGAGCGTATTATCTTGAGTCTGTTGCTCGGTTTGACCGCAGCTATCTCGATGAGCTTGCAGCAGCGGTGCAATCATTTGTGTCTGATCGGGAGCGACTGAAGAAGGTTGGCGAAGAGCGTACGGAGAATCTGAAGAAGCTTGAGCAGCTTGAGCTTCAACTAGAAAAACAACGAATAGAGCAAGCGTCGCTTTTGCGTGAAGAGCGACGTAAAGCGGACCAGCGTCGGAAGTCTCTCGAAAAACTGCGATCTTCTGCGGCTCGGATTGAGCGAGTGATAGCAAGTATTACAGGTAGCGAAGAGCGTCCACCCCCTGGGGAGGTGCGAATTATCGCGGCGATTACGCGAAATTTCTCGACTGGCAAAGGCTCTGGTCAAA
>QIGM01000189.1 GCA_003230795.1 bacterium | reverse complement strand
GCGAAGCTAAGGGCGTCAAAGACGGCAAAAATTTCTGGCATTGATCCTAAACGTCCTATACTGCCGAGAAATCGTTCTCTTACCATTCGCCCAACGGCAACTGCTGAGCCAGCGCGCACAGCGCTTACCGTTATTGAGCAACCGAAGATAAGTCGTTTTGCATGGCTTCGAAATCGACTTCCGAAAGGAACAAGCGTTGCAAATGGAGCCCGTGGAGCTTTAAGAGATCCACGTGTGCAGAACACTGCATACCTGTGCGGTCTTGTTGCGATGCATAAAGCATTTGCAGGAGACTATAGTCCGGAATCTAAACATTCCTACCTTCCTCATCTCACAGGTTTACTCGGGGGCTCGCTCGCTGACGATAAACTTCTCGCGATGGGAATTAAAACGGAATTCAAAACCAAAGAAGTTGGAGCGGTTCTCTCCTGGGGTATGGACGTTAGCTCTACTATGGGCGATGTAGGTGCCGTGTACGGAGGAATTAAAGGTACTCATTACGCTTTGAATAGTCGTGTCGGATTGGGTGCTTTACAGAAGCTTGGCTTGGCTCGTGTTGCGGCAGTTCCAAACTGGTCGCTTCGGGTAGGTGGTCGAGCGCTTGGTGTCGTCTATGCGCCGCTCGCTGGTTATAGCTACACGGCGAACGGAGCCTTCATACATGAAAAAGGAAATGCTGCTGTTTATAAATCTGCCATTGGAGCGCCACTAGAAGGCGCGATAGCCGGCGGTCTCGTTGGTGGACCTTTCGCTCCTGTCACTGCTGTCGGTGGCGCAGTGTTGTCGACGGGCGCTGCGGTATATGGCTCATTTTCTGCCCTTGATGATGTTCTCGAAGATAACAAACGAATGGCGATTGAGGGAGGAGTGAAAAGGACACTTCGTCGCGGTGAGCAAGGCTGGATTAAAGGCGAAGCTGAGCCTGATAATGCTATGACTGAAGTAGCCCAAACTTATATTGATAAGCTTGCGAAAGCAGATTTCATGCGTCGTGTAGTGGAAATGAAACGGCGTAATGAGCTTGGGAGTGACTTTCCGATTTATGCCGACAAATGGGAAGAGAACTGGGAGAACATCGACGCTGTCATGAGCGAGGTAAGCGATTACAAAAACGGAGCGAAATATTGGTTTGGAGCTCCGCTTGATGATCTCACTTCGAGTGAGAGACGAGGAGTAAGCGCGATCTATGATTATGTGTTCGAGAACAAGGAAGGAACACAAAAAGCGGCTGAGACTCTTTATCAGCGCAGTTTTCTAATTGAACAACGCGATACAGATACCACAACCGCTTGGCAGGCATTCTGGCATACAGAAGAGGGGGGTGCGAAGATTCTCATTACTGATGAGATTACGAGATTAGGAAACGAGTTTGCCGCGAAGTTTGAAGCGCGAGAAAAAAGACTCAAAGAGGCAAATCCATTAAGTACATCAACGATTGAAGCTCGGCGTAAGCTCGTTGATGATGAAGTAGGTTTCCTCAAATCGAGTTTCCCCTTAATGGTCACTATCCTACAGGAGGAGACATCTCGAAATCGAATTGAAAATGCAACCACTCCGACCGATTCACGAGGTAACGACGCAGGGGAATCAGTATTGATGACTTCTACTGCAGTAGGTGAAATTCTTGGGCTGCATCAGTCTCAGAATGAATTGGCCGCCGAGCTACAAGAGTTAATGAATGATGTTAAGGATCCTGCATTTCAAGCAAGTTTTCTTGAGTCGATTAACGATGAGTATGACCGAGAAACCTTACGTCGTCACTTCGCAGCGAAAGAAGAGCGCCATATCTTGAGTGAAGAACAACTCAATCCTTTACTTCTGCAGGCTTACGAAAATATGCACACGAAACTTGCAGAAGAAACAATCGAACTTGGTTCTGCCGAGCGAGAACCCACTATCGATGATGTTCGATTACCAAAGATAGAAGTCAGCAGACCAAGCGGCGATAGCGTTCCCGGGCTCGTGGGCGAAGCGGGCAGAGAGTAGGTAGCGACTAAGAAACACCAGCGAGTTCTTTTGTAAACGCAGCAACAGCTTTAACTCTTTGGCCAGAGTCGCTCTTGGAAATGCAATCAATCATCGCGCTACCGACGATTGCTATTTCCGCATGTTCACTTAGATTCTCAACTTGGCCCCTACTGGAAATTCCGAAACCGACGGCAAGAGGCATATCAAAATACTTTCGCACGCGCGTGAGATACTCGGGGAGTTCTTCCGGAAGACCCTTACGTGCTCCAGTTGTACCCGTAGTGGAAACGCAATAGACAAAACCAGGGTCTGAGACTGCGGCAATCCGCTTGAGACGTTCGTCGCTACTTATAGGAGAAACAAGTGGAACGGGAAGCAATCCGTATTCTTTCGTGATGCTCCAGTAGCCTTCGGAATTCTCCTCTGGTGGAATATCCGGCACAATTAGCGCCTCAGCTCCAGCGTTTGCCGCGTCTTTTGAAAAATTCCGCACACCATCTTGTCCGCCTTGATAAGCCCCGCCGTTATAAGCCCCCCCGTTATAAGCATAGACTAGGTTGAAATAGGTCATAAAGATAAGTGGAACATCGACGCTAGAAGCAAGAGTCTCCATTGCCTTCATGCAATCGCCTGGAGTAACGCCCTGAGCGAGCGCCGCTTCATTCGCAGACATGATTGTCGGCCCATCAGCCATGGGATCTGAAAACGGAATCTGTAGTTCGATAAACTTTGCGCCGTTATCAGCCATTGCTTTTACAAGCTCGATACTCTCATCCAAGCTCGGGTAACCGAGCACGACGTGAGTCATAAGCGCAGGATTTGGCCCCAGTCCCTTTGAGTCCAGTGCGGTGAGTGTGTCTTGAAGTTTCCCCATAGCGCTTAACTTCCTTCTTGTTCTAAGTAGTCACGAAGGAATTCCATGAACGTGGAGCCGCTGCCATCAGCTTCTTGAAGCTGTTTGGCCAGAATGAAAATATCTTTTTCTCCGCGTCCAGACAGATTGACTACAATCTTCTTATCTTTCGAGAGAGTTGGTGCAAGTTCAATTGCATGCGCGAGTGCATGAGCAGATTCCAATGCACTGAAAATTCCCTCATTCTGCGCGAGCTGACGAAATGCATCGAGAACTTGAGTGTCGCATGCATAGACGTATTGAACTCTACCCTTCTCGTGAAACAAAGCATGAAGAGGTCCAATACCGGCGTAATCAAGTCCAGCAGAGATACTGTGCGTATCAGCGACCTGTCCATGCTCATCAAGAAGCCAGTACGACTTATAGCCTTCCACCACACCCACTCGTCCGCCTTGGAACCGGGCCGCGTGAGCACCACTTTCGACACCTTTTCCTCCAGCCTCCACGCCAATTAGTTTGACTGAGGGTTCGTCGAGGAAAGCATCAAAGGCACCGATGGAGTTACTGCCGCCTCCAACACAAGCAATTACGTAGTCGGGCAGGCTATTCTCTGCCTCCTGCATCTGAGCGTGAATCTCCTGGCCGATAACTTTTTGGAAGAATCGATTCATCTCTGGAAATGGATGCGGACCAAGGCAAGAGCCGATGAGGTAATGTGTGTCGCGTACGTTGGTGATCCAATCTTTGAGTGCAGCATTAACCGCATCTTTGAGACGTTTACCACCGAACTCTACTGGAACGACTGTCGCGCCGAGTTGTTCCATCCAAAAGACATTTGGCCGCTGCCGAGCCATGTCTTTTGCGCCCATATAAACCTCGCATTCCAACCCGAAGCGAGCACACACAGCAGAGGT
>QIGM01000434.1 GCA_003230795.1 bacterium | reverse complement strand
CTGTAAATGAAGCGGAAGCTCGCCGACTTCATCCAGAAAAATAGTTCCACCGTCGGCTTCTCGAAAGAGTCCCGGATTATCGGCTATCGCTCCAGTAAAGGAACCTTTCTTATGACCAAATAGCTCACTCTCAATTAGATTCTCTGGAATCGCACCGCAGTTTATCGCCACAAATGGTTTTCTTGCTCTAGCGCCGTTTGCGTGAATTGCTTTTGCGATTAGCTCTTTACCGGTTCCGCTTTCTCCGGTGATCAGAGCTGAAGCATCTGACTCGGCGACCTTCATTACGAGGGAGAATACGTCTCTCATCTCCTTGCTTTCGCCGATCATTTTTACATTCTCGGATGCAAGACTCTCCTCAGTGGGGAATTGATGAGTCTCGGCAAGGAGCTTTGTCATTCGTTCATGCAATGCCAAACGTTCCTGCATGCTTTTTACATGTGAAACGTCATTGAAGATCAACATCCTTCCGGACTCGTTGCCTTCTGCGTCGGTTACCGCGCGGACTGAATAGCTAAGATGAACTTCAGTCTCATCACCCGCTTGGAGTGTTAGCTCACAGGGAGAATTTGGGGGAGAATTTGGTTTTTTAGAGTCCGAAACGACAGACTCTAGTCCGGAAATTCCAAAATCTTTTGAAAGGTTTGCAATGGGTCTACCAACGAGAGTGTTTGGGTCTAATTCACCAAGCCCGATGATGGCGCGTGCCGCCTCGTTAATGCCTGTAATTGTTTCGCTGAGATCGAGAGTGATTACGCCGTCTGAGATATCATTAAATAGCTGGGTCTGTTTTTTGTTCAACTCATCAAGCGACTTTGAACGAGAACTGGCGATTGAATCGATAGCTTCCAGTTGTTTGGCGAAGTAGCCACTGACTACGGCGATACCGACAAGAGCTACGTAAACTCCGAGAATGTCTGAGCCGTTGGCGTCAAAACTATGCCCAGTAATGTCAGGCAAGAGTCCAGTTGCAAGTACGGAGTAACAAAGAGCAGAAAACGCTGCGATCACTACAGCTCCGTGACGACTAAACAAGAGAGCGGCAGCGACAATTATTAGCAAGTAGAGAGAAATACTAACGAGTGAGCTCGTGACGTAAATCGCAAGGGTCGCAAGTAGCACATCAATTGCAAGCTGCACATAACCGAAAAAATATAGCTTAGAGACGCGCCGAATCCAGAGGGCGTTTAGAACACTCACGCCGTAAGTTAGTCCGATTACTGCAAACAAGAATGAGGAGCTTTCTCTCGAACCGCTGGCGAATAACTGCCAGGCGCTGGTGCTAAGAAGTACTGAGAGTATCAGTACTCGAACTAGCACGAGTTGGCTGAGCGTTTCACGTAATCGCTCTGGATTCTTAAACTCAGGCGTGGAAAGAAGGAAATCTTTTAGCCTTCTTTCGCCAAGGAGTTTTTTGAGAAAACTGCGTTTCGGCATCTCAGCTTGATGTTTTTTGGAATCTTGCTCTTTCATATACTACCTGTGAAAGCTATAGCAGCTCAAATTTAGATTACCGAACCGAGTTTGAAGATCGGTAAATACATCGCTACGACGAGACCACCGACAATGGTTCCAAGGAAAAGAATCATCAGTGGTTCAATAAGCTGTTTCATCGCAGTAACGGCGTTTTCAACTTCGCTTTCGTAGAAGTCAGCAATTTTGCTCAACATGGCATCAAGAGCGCCTGTTGATTCACCAACGTTAATCATTTGGACTACCATCGGGGGGAACACTTGAGAGTTCTGAAGTGGTTCAGTGATGGTCTTTCCTTCACTGATGCTTAATCGTACGTTAAATACTTCGCGCTCAATTACTTTATTTCCTGCCGTTCGTCCGCAGATGGCCAAGGCATCAAGAATCGGAACACCAGAACTAAGCATAGTTCCCAGTGTTCTGGTGAAACGAGCTACTGCAACTTTACGAATAATTTCGCCAAAAATTGGGAACTTGAGGTAGATAGGATGGAGCACTTGCTTGCCACGTTCCGTTTTCGAAAAACGTTTAAACATCCAAACCGAGCCAATGCAACTCATGAAAATTACCGGATAGTAGGCGACAAAGAAGTCCGAGATTTCCAGCACTATTCGAGTTGGTGCAGGAAGAGCCGCACCAAAATCCGCGAACATTTCTGCAAATGTAGGAATTACAAATATCAGAAGGATTGCGGTAACAACCACCGCGGCAGAAACAACCACCGCAGGGTAGATCATCGCTGTTTTGACCTGACGCTTCAGGTTGTCCATTTTCTCAAGATACTCAGCGAGGCGCTCGAGGATGATATCGAGAATACCACCGGTCTCACCTGCAGCCACCATATTGACAAAAAGGTCATCAAAGATTTTTGGATGCTTACCTAAGCCTTCAGCGAGCGTGCCGCCGTTCTCAACAGTCTCTTTAATATCAATAAGAGCTATCCGCATTGCCTTGTTGTCGTGTCCCTTTCCGAGGATATCGAGTCCTTGCACGATGGGAAGACCGGCATCGATCATTGTCGCGAACTGACGAGTGAAGATTACAACGTCTTTTGTTTTCGCCTTTGGCCCAAAACCAGGGATGTTGATCTCTTTGTCAAGACCTGCACCTTTCGGGCGAATTTTTTTGACGTTTGGCGAAATACGCTGGCCGCGTAACGCATTGAAGACATGCTGGCTACTCCCAGCTTCCATCTCTCCGCGGACACGTTTTCCGTTGGCCGCTTTTCCTTCCCAAACATAAACAGGCATAACTTCTTCTCCTGAGCACGGGTTTCCCCGCTATCGTTACCGCAAGAGCTCCTCGAGCTCATAAATACTTACTGCGTGTTGGCTTAGTCAGACGCCGTCACGCGCAGAACCTCTTCCACAGTGGTGGTTCCGTTTTTCATATGTGAAATGCCAGAGGCACGAAGTGTCTTCATGCCTTGACGAATGGCCTCGCGCTTGATCTCCGCTGATGAGGCACCATTCAATACGAATTCCTTCAGTTCGTCTGTCATGTACATCGCTTCGTAGAGAGCGACTCGTCCTTTATATCCAGTGCCGCTGCACTTCGAGCAGCCAGTGCCGTAGAACACATCAACATGTTTCGCTTCGGCTGCAGGCACACCGACGTCAACCAAGACATCTGGGCTAACATCGAGCTTTTCCTGACAGTTATCGCAAATACGTCGAGCAAGGCGCTGGGCCACGATTATGTTAATCGACGAAGCGACCAGAAATGGTTCGATCCCCATGTTTAATAGTCGGTTAATCGTAGAAGGGGCATCGTTTGTGTGCAGAGTTGAGAGTACAAGGTGTCCAGTTAGTGAGGCCTTGATAGCGATTTCTGCTGTCTCATAATCTCGAATTTCCCCCACCATAATAATGTCGGGATCTTGCCGTAGGAATGAACGGAGAGCGGCAGCGAAATTTAGTCCAATGTCTTCATGCATTTGAACTTGGTTAATTCCGAAAAGGTTAAATTCAACCGGGTCTTCTGCGGTTGAAATATTGACAGTACTCTGGTTTAGCTCGGCGAGAGCTGAGTAGAGAGTAGTTGTTTTTCCCGATCCTGTTGGGCCGGTTACGAGCACCATGCCAAATGGTTTTTCGATAGCTTCAGTGAAATGAACGAGTTGCTCTTCAAAAAAGCCAAGCTTCGTCATATCTGTTTGTAGAGTGGATTTATCGAGCAATCGGAGCACGACTTTTTCACCGAAAAGTCCAGGGAGAACACTTACGCGAAAATCCATCTCTCGGCGGTTTCCCAGCTTAAGTTTGATACGACCAT
>QIGM01000550.1 GCA_003230795.1 bacterium | reverse complement strand
AAACAAAGCCGGCAAGATTCCCTCGATTTCAATTCCTGGTAGCAGTTTCACTAACACCCAGAAGACGACACCATTCGAAAACAAAAGCAGCAAAACCTGGCTGCTAATATGATCCGGTACTTGAAAAAACAGCGCAGTATCCCACACGCTCACATTCACTAGAGCTAGCGCTGCCACTATTCCGAAGGCGCCCGTAATGCCAGTTATCCTAAGTTTTGGAATGACCACAGCGGTGAGTAACATCGCTATCGTCTGAAGAATCCAATGCGAGAATATTTCCAATCCGGTACTCCCAAATCTTCTGGCTAGTAGTTCAATCAATCAAAGACTAACAAGCATTGCCCCGCTAACACCAGCATGCAAGTACCGCATGCCTGGAAAAAAGCAGCCATCTTAACAGTATCTTACTGTTCCATACAGATTCGGCCAGCCTCTGAGCGCAGGAAATGGGGTACTGTACTTGTATCTTCACCTCCTACCTTACGGCACATCTTTTGCAACCATTACAAGCAAGCTGGTCTTTTCGACCTGTAGCTCTTTTAAGGTAATTTATATGTGGACACTAATTTCAGCTCCTTTCGTAGCTCCTCAGACAAAACTCGCTGAAGACGAGTCTGGCCGAGGCACGACGCTCGCGATGCTTTGCTGCACCATCGCGCTCTTTTGCTATATTAAGTTCGGAAGGGCATATGTCCTGATTTACTTGGCGCCTGTCTTCGACATCGTTACTTCTGCGACTCTAATTCTCATAAGCCTGTTCACCCTAGGCTGCACACTGCACATGATGCTCATCGGCGAAGTCTCAAACAAAGCGTTTAATGATCTCCTTGAGAAGAACTCAGATTCCTTGATAGAACTTGCGAACCTCGTTCAAAGTGAGCTTGAATTACGCGAACGAAACATCTGCATGCACAACGGCAGCCTAGGCGGTCTCGCTATTCGATCCCTTTCTGCTCTGAAGAGAATTTCATTCGCTCTAAACACGAAGGTCGAAACTCTCCGTGGTCTTCTAGCGGTAGGAAATAGTAGAAGTCTTACCGCTGCTTTTGAGCTATTAGAGGCCTCGCTTGAAACAGAATCCGACTGCTATACGCAGCTCATTCTTGGAGATCCTATTGCACCTATTGAGCAGAGAGAACTAAAGGATACAATCCGCGCCCTCTTTCGAGACGTCGACTCCAGTTTCGAACATTTCGCCCCAGAAGTGTCGCTATCTACAGAAGAGAATGAAGATGAAGAAGCACTACCGAGTCTGGCAATGAAAGCCGCAGAAGAACGTGCGGCACGACGAACTACTGTTCACTAAGATAGTCATCTGAAAAAAAATGCCCGACAGCTTTGGCTGTAGTGGGAATTCTTTGATTTGAGTAAGCCTCCTGCTCTGGCAACAGCATTCAATGGAAAAAACCCTGATCGGGTTTTTGCAGTGTTTTGATGACTATCCTCTATGTCCCCTTTCGGGGGAAACGTTCAGGCGCCACGTAGGCTGGATAGTCATCTAGAAGAGAAATTCTCGACGGTTTAGGGTGTGGTGGGATTTCTTTGATTTGAGAAAGCGCCCTACTCCTGCCTCAGCCTTCAGTGGAGAAAAAGCTAAACGCTTTTCCCAGTGTCTTGATGACTATCCCCTATGTCTCCTACCGGAGGGTCCGTTCAGTCGCCACGGAGGCTCTTCTTTCTAGATGACACTATCAGTTTTCACTTGCAGCCTGAATTTGCTCGGGTACACTAGGCGATCTTTGCTATTAGGTGTGTCGACATGCAGCAGCTATCTCTTTTTCCTTCCACAGAAGAACCCAGAGACTCTGCCGCAATAGCGTATCTGAGTTCTGACGCGCTATTGCAAGACGGTTCCGCCGTTTCTCTTGAGAAACAAAAACGCAGCGACCCTTTGCTTTTGTCTATCTGGCTAAGACTTGCGCGCACCTGGTTTCCCGCACGAGATGATTTAGCGAACTACGAACTTCAATGGAGTCCACGCCGCCAGAAACGAACTCTCGCTTCTGTTTCGCTTGAACGAAATCGGGTTTTTGTCGCACGAGAGCTGAACTACCCCAAACATCACCATTGGCTTGACCCCTTGCTCTTTCACGAGATGTGCCACGCTTATCTTCGCTCTGAATATCACGACCGACGTTTTTTCGAGTACGAGCGCCGGCATCCGGGAATTAAGCCTTTTGACATATGGATTGACGAAGGGGGCTGGCTCAGCGCAATCCGCAGTGATCGCGCAAAGAGATGGCACACAGAAAAAGCTCGCGCGAACTCGGCCTAGAGCTGCTCCTCAACTCCAATCTGCCGGAACGCTAAACACCTGAAATTACCGGAATTCCTTCGCCATGCAGTTCGGTATGAGACTATTGCTCTCAAATCACCCAAAACACTAAGTAGAGGAGCGATTTATTAGAGGAGGGGAATCACAAATGAGCACGTCGTTAAAAATTCTTCAAAACAACTATCATTCGGCATGCGTCAAGCTGACCCTACTCGCTCATGAACATTCCAATGTTCTTGTTGCAGGCTGCGGCCTCTGCCTACTAACTGTAGGAATGAACGACCTCGCAAGTGCGCAAGTCGAATATATCGGAGATCGGGCCTACGAAGTTGCCGATAATAGCGATGGTCAAAGCAACTTCTATAAGCTTCTAAGCGGATCCTTCGGCTCATTGATCATGGTAGTTGCTGGACTTGGCGCAATGGTTTCTGCTGCAATGGGGGCTTACAAAGCTGCCGTTGCAATGCTCGTTGTCGCAATTAGCGCCTTCTGCATCCGTGCAACGGTAAATGCCAGTCTCGGGTATGACGACATTCGACTTCAGAACGCTACTCAATAGTCATCTGAAAAAGGAATTCCCGACAGCTATCGCTGTACTGGGAATACTTCGATTTGAGTAATCCCCTTGCGATGGCAACTGTGGTTCAGTGGAAAAAACCCTGATCGGGTTTTTGCTGTGTTTTGATGACTATTCCCTATGTCTCCTACCGGAGGGTCCGTTCAGGCGCCACGTAGGCTTCTCTTTTAGTTACAGCCCAATCAACAGTTCGTTAACGTTCTACGTATTTAAAACAGCCCAAGGTGTGGTCATCGACCATGCCGCAGGACTGCATTAAGGCGTAGCAGATGGTTGGCCCCATAAAGCGGAAACCGCGTTTCTTTAGGTCTTTTGAGAGCGCTTGAGACTCTGGAGAAGTTGTTGGTATCTCTTCACGCGTCAGGTCAGTAGGGCTGCGTAAAGCAATCCCGTCCGTGAAACGCCAAACATACTTGTCGAAACTACCAAATTCTTCTGCGAGAGCGATAAAGCACTGCGCGTTGGAGATGGCACTTTGAATCTTGCCTCGGTGCCGAATGATGCCGGCATCAAGTACCAATTTCTCTTCCTTCTTTTGAGTATACTTCGCAACTTTTTGCACATCGAAACTATCGAAGGCGCGGCGAAAATTCTCTCGCTTCTTTAGAATGGTAATCCAACTAAGACCAGCTTGAAAAAACTCGAGCGTTAGCATTTCAAACCACACTCGGTCATCATGCACGGGCACGCCCCACTCTTCATCATGGTAGGCCACGTAGAGCGCATCATCTCCACACCACCAGCATCTTTTTTCCGCGTTCTCGCTTACCATGAGCTATGAAGTACTAGCGCTTTCGTCAGACGCTATTTCGTAAAGAAGATCGTAATGATAAATTCCCGAATCATGCCCATCCGCCCATCGCATACCGATAGCATAGTTACCGACAGCCCAAATTTGCTC
>QIGM01000380.1 GCA_003230795.1 bacterium | reverse complement strand
ACGGAAATAAAAAGAACCTGGAATCCTGGAAAGAGATTTTTCTAGCGCCGTTTTTTTGGTTTGGGCGCATGCGGAAACCCGACCATAAAACACGGTTATTCGGCGCTTTCTTACGCACGCAAGCGATCAGTGCAAACTTCTTAAGCCTGTGGCTATATCTTCCCGATGTATTTAATGAGAACGAGTGTTCGTCTTGTAAGTAGTACTGTACCCAGATGAGCAGAGCTGACATCCTAATTACTAGCATAGTTAAGGCTTTAAGGGATTTTGACGAGACACAGATAAGAGAGATTTTCAGGGTTCTTAATGCTAGAAAAATCAATTGATCCGGAGTTAATGCGGCGGTTTAAAATCGTAGCCAAGCCTTTTTGGGCTTCCGATAAGCGCAATCGCGCGCTTTTTCTTCTCGTTCAGATCTTTGTACTTCTTGCTCTCGTTACCGTGGTAAACGTTTGGGTTGCTGGGGTTGCTGGGAAGTTCGCCACCGCTCTCCAAGGCAAAGATACTGACGCCTACTATTATTTCCTGCTACTTCACGTCGCCGTCATTCTGATCGCGACTCCGATAATAGTTATCTACCATTACATCAAAGCGCGTTTGGCGATGGAATGGCGAGAGTGGCTTAGTGCGTATCTAATTGAAAGGTATTTCACTAATCGCGCGTACTTCACGCTTTCTAGTGATCCTCAAATCGATAACCCTGATGAGCGAATTGCTCATGACGTAGATAGCTTCTGTAGTCTCTCGGTTGGCTTGTTTATGTCCTTTGTGGATGCGGTGATTACAGTTTTGACCTTCATGGGCTTGCTGTGGACGATTTCGCCGCAGCTAACTTACATCGCGTTAATATACTGTACTATCGGTTGTTTCCTTACCCAACTAATTGGGCAACGTTTGCCACAGTTGAATTTCGACCATCTGCGACGTGAGGCCGATCTTCGATATTCCTTGGCCGAAATTCGACGTGATGTAGAAGCGATTGCCTTTTATCGTGGCGAGGAAAGGGCGACTTTGCACATTTTTAAGACGCTGGGTCGGGCGATTAAGAATGTCGAATCGATTATGGTGTTAAACCGTAATCTCGCCTTCTTTACTTCTACCTATAATTGGTTTGTTGCGCTCATTCCTGCTGCCGTTATCGCGCCACTGTATTTTAACGGTAGTGTTGAGTTCGGTGAGATTGCGCGTGGTGGAATGGCCTTTGCTCATGTGTTTGGTGGATTGACTCTGTTTGTTGGTCAGTTCAATGCATTGAGTGCTTACAAGGCAAACATTGACCGAATTGGAACGTTTATCGAGAAGCTTGATGAGAGTAAAGAGGTTCCTGAATCAGGCTCAGGCGGAATCGAAATCACTGATGATGAGCAGCTCTCTTTTGAAAACCTGAGCATACTCACCCCTGATGGTTCTAGAGTTTTGGTTGAGAGCATCTCGCTCGATTTTCTACCCGGAGGAAGTTATCTCATCATGGGGCCAAGTGGCGCAGGTAAGTCTTCTATCTTTCGCGTCATCGCAGGTTTATGGGATACAGGAGACGGTCTTATTCGCAGGCCTTCTATGGAAGATATTATGTTTCTTCCTCAGCAGCCGTATGTTCCGGTCGGAACTCTTCGTGAGGCGCTTTGCTACCCACGAGGTAAGTTTTGCGCCACCACCTCCACACTACTCAGTATGTTGAAGATGGTTAATCTATCCGACATCCCAGTTCGTGTTGGCGGCATTGATGAAGAAACAAATTGGCGCGAAGTGCTCTCTGTTGGTGAGCAACAACGCTTGAGCTTCGCTCGGCTGATACTGGCAGCACCCAAATACGCCCTTCTTGATGAAGCGACTTCGGCTCTTGATGCGGAAAATCAGGAGATCCTCTACACTCTGATACAGAGCATTGGCTCGACAGTGATTAGCATCGGACACCGCTCAGCGCTAAGGCAGTATCATGACTATATCCTTGAAATCGAAGGAAACGGCACTTGGGCTTTCTCTGCAAACGACATTAAGCCAGACCCAAGTCTAATCGGACACTAATTCCCAGAGATTAGAGAGACGAAATGTCTAGAGAAACAAATGTCTAGAGAAACGGGTAATCTACCTGACATCTCAGAACTCGCCTTCGGCCCTGAGTTTCTTTTTGGCGCGGCAACCTCTGCCTACCAGATCGAGGGCTGCGTAGATCAAAGCACCTACGGACGAGGTTGCTCCATTTGGGACACGTACCTAAAGGACCGCCCACATTTAGATAGTGGAGAGGTCGCGATCGATCATTACCGTCGAATGGAGTCAGACGTTGCCTTAATGAAGGCGCTAGGGCTGCAGTCGTACCGTTTTTCGGTGGCCTGGCCTCGAGTGTTACCCAAAGGCTTTGGCGCGATTAATACCAAAGGCCTGGATTTTTACGATCGCCTTGTTGATAAACTTCTTGAGAATGACATCATACCGAATCTAACTCTCTATCATTGGGACCTTCCGCAGGTGCTTGAAGATAAGGGAGGCTGGGCCTCACGAGACACGGCCTATTACTTTGCGGATTATGCGGCGGTGGTTGCCAATCGGCTCGGTGATAGAGTGCCGTTTTGGGCTACGCTTAATGAACCAGAGGTCATTGTTGCTGGCTATATTGGCAAAAGCCTTGCCCCTGGTGTAGGTGATTATTCACTTAGGATGAAAGTCATTCATCATCTAATGCTTGCGCATGGATTTGCTCTACAGACTCTTCGCGATAGTCTGCCGAAAGACGCGCAGCAAGGAATTGTGGCCAATCTCGTTCCCATTGATCCCTTAACTCCTAAAGCAGAAACCGTCGCACAAAATCGTTGGATGAGAGACTACGCAGTCTACCTAGAGGCGATTCTTAAAGGTGCGTACCCTGAGGTTGTTGAGAAAGAAATTTCCAAATCTGGTGTGGAGATTGCCCCTGGAGATATGGCGATAATTTCTGGACATATCGATTTCCTTGGAGTGAATTGGTACCTGCGCATGGTAGTGAATGAAAGGGACAGAGTTGTTGATGTCCCTGATGTTCCGCGAACATTGATGGGGTGGGAGATACGAGCAGAGGCGTTTACCCGCACGCTACTAGCGATACACGAGGAGTATAGACTTCCCCCAGTATATATAACCGAGAATGGTGCGGCGCTCCAAGATACGATTGTCGGCGGGGAGATTGAAGATAAGGGCAGACGTAAGTATTTTGGCGATCACCTTCGGGCAGTAAGTGATGCCGTGAAGCAGGGAGTTGATGTTCGAGGGTATTATGCGTGGAGCTTATTTGATAATCTCGAATGGTCATTGGGTTATCAAAAGACATTTGGCATTGTGCACGTAGATCGTAAAACTATGGAGCGCACTCCAAAGCTGAGTGCGAAATGGTATGCCTCTCTTATTGCCCAGCATAGAGAGCGTCTGTAGCGATTCCGAATGAGAAGGGAGCCGAACGAGAAAGTAAAATGCGTGGAGCTAAGTGAAGAGACTATTCGCTTATTCTATTCGGAAGGCGCTCGAGTTGAGCTGACTCAGTCTCAAGACGAAAGTGATGGCGCACTGATTCAACGTCTAGAATATCAGCTTGCCCCGAAAGAGTATGCGGGCTGCATCTTTCTGCCGAAAGAGAAAGATGGCGGCGACTTACCCGAGAATTTCCAAATAGAATTTGATATTCGCGGTGATGATGCTCTTGGTCGATTGGAGTGCAAACTCGTAACAGACGAAGGCAGTGGGTGTCGGCTAAAAGAGGTATAAGTATGGCTCAATTTTTGAGTGCGT
>QIGM01000419.1 GCA_003230795.1 bacterium | reverse complement strand
TTTTGATGAATTTTTAGAAGGCGTGAAGTAAATGAGAATACTCGTAACCGGTGGAGCTGGATTTATCGGCTCTAACTTTGTTCGTTGGCTACATGAGAGAGGCGGATCGGAGTATAAAGCAGAGAGAGTCATCGTGCTCGATTCTCTTACTTACGCTGGTAACCTCGCGAACCTTGACGGTCTCGATGCGCACTCGAGTTTTCGTTTCGTCAAAGGTGATATTCGTGACGCCGATCTAGTGCAATCCTTGTTGAAGGAAGAGCGCATCGATGCGGTAATTAATTTTGCAGCTGAGAGTCATGTCGACCGTTCTATTCTAGACCCACTCTCTTTTGTTCGGACAAACATTGAAGGAACACAGGTGCTTCTGAACGTAAGTCAGGAGCTTGAAATTCCGCGTTTTCTGCAAGTTTCCACCGACGAAGTCTACGGTTCGCTTGGCCCAACTGGAGCTTTTGTTGAAGAGACACCGATTGATCCTAGTAGTGCCTATTCGGCTTCGAAAGCTGCGGCTGACATGCTCGTTCTTGCGGCTTGGAAGACACACGGCTATGCCGTGTCGGTTACTCGCTGCACAAACAATTACGGCCCGTTTCAGTTTCCTGAGAAGTTAATACCGCTTTTCATAACCAACGCGATGGCTGACCAACCTTTGCCTTTATATGGCGATGGGAAAAACGTTCGTAGCTGGCTTCATGTCGATGATCACTCAGATGCGATTATGAAAGTGCTAACGAAGGGAACCGCCGGAGAGGTTTATAATATCGGTGGTGGTGAGGAGTCCGAGAAGCAAAACGTAGAAGTCACGCAAGCTATTCTTACGATTCTTGATAAGCCGAGCGATCTCGTGAAGCACGTTGAAGATCGTCTCGGGCACGATAGACGCTACGCTGTTGATTATAGCAAAATAAACAAAGAACTAGGCTGGGCCCCGAGCGTGCCGTTTGAAGTTGGTCTTCAAGAAACGGTTACTTGGTATCTTGAAAATCAAAGTTGGTGGCAGGCGATTAAATCAGGTGAGTACATGAAGTTCTACGAAAAGAACTACGCTGGTAAGCTCGACACCGCTGTCGGTAACTAGCCCTCGCTTTTCGTGACGTCCTTAGGATTCCTTTAGAATGAACGCTACCTCTACGAAACTAGGCACCTCTACAAAACTAGGGGGCAAGCGCCTTCTCCTTACGGGAGCGAGTGGAATGCTTGCCGGAGATTTAGTGCCATTGCTGATTGATGCTGGTGCCGATCTCGTTCTGAGCGATATCGCAGAGGGAGAAAATAGCGGTGTTCCTGTCTCAGCCTGTGATGTGACGAAAGAGGCCGACGTTTGCCGATTCGTCGAAGCGTCAAAGCCTGACTGGATTATCAATTGCGCCGCTTATACAAAGGTCGACGACGCTCAGGTTGAGCAAGAGCTTGCGTTTCGTGTGAACGCGATTGGGCCAGGAAATCTTGCGAGTGCCGCGGCACGATCTGAAGCCCGTATGCTTCATGTCTCCTCAGACTATGTCTTTGGCGGGGATGCCTCTGCGGACGCAGAGGCAATGCTCGGCAAGCCTATTCTGGAGGAACGAGAGCCGAATCCTTGTGGAATTTATGGGCAGAGTAAGCGTTTCGGTGATGAGCTTGTACGTAGGGCGCTGCCTGATAGACATGTGATTGCACGTACAAGCTGGTTGCATGGTGTGCATGGCCCTAGTTTTGTTGCCGCCATCCTGAGGCTTGCTGATGAGCGCGATGAGCTTCGTATTGTTGATGACCAGATTGGCTCTCCTACTTGGACAGTGCTGCTTGCTGAGGTGATTGTTGAGCTTGTTTCTCGCGAAGCGCGAGGATTGTTTAACGTGACTTCGCGTGGGGATATTAGCTGGTACGAATTTGCGAAAGAGATTGTGGCACTTGCCGGATGTTCTACTAAAGTCGGGACGCAGACGACTGAGGAACTAAATAGGCCAGCACCGAGGCCAGCATATTCGACGCTTTCACTTGAAAAGATCGAAGCTTTTCTGGGGCGGGAGTGTGGCACTTGGCAGGCAGGTCTTCGCGGCCATCTGTTGCAGTGCGGAGTATTGAAGGAGGCATAAGGTATGGAACTAATATCTGGCGCTTTGAGTGAGGATACAAAGGCTGTTGCAGTAATAATGGCGGGTGGCAGTGGCACGCGATTTTGGCCAATGAGTCGAACCGCGAAACCCAAGCAGTTCTTGCCTCTCGGAGAGGGTGGAAAAAGTCTCATTCAACTTACCTCGGATAGACTTGAGCCCTTGTGTGGTCAGGAGGGCGTGATGGTTGTAACTGCCGCCCATCAGGCGCACTTAGTTCGTGAGCAGCTCTCAAGTGCGTGCATACTCTCTGAGCCCTCTGCGAGAAACACAGCAGCCTGTGTTGGGTTTGCCGCAGCGGTGGTGGAGGCGACGGTCGGCGATGTTCCAATGCTGTGTTTGCCCGCAGACCACCTTGTTCAGGGAACAGAGCAGATACTTTCAGTCTATGGTCGAGCGATCGAACTCGCCACCGAATCCGACATTTTGGTAACTATTGGAATAAAACCAGACAAACCCGAAACCGGATACGGCTATATTAGACGTGGTCTTCCTTACCAAGAGGCGAAGTCGGGTGATGCTTTTCAAGTCCGGCAGTTTGTCGAGAAACCAAACCTAGATACCGCGAAGAGTTATCTTTCTTCAGGAGAATATTTTTGGAATTCTGGCATGTTCATATGGCGTCCGAGCGTGATTCTTTCAGCGCTTGCGGAGTTCCTACCGGAGACAGTCGAAAAGATACGGCGGATTGTAGCACTCCGAGATAATGCGGATGCTGAGGCTGAGATTGCAGAGGTTTACCAGAGCATTGAGTCGGTTTCGATTGATGTTGGGGTGATGGAACGCGCCGAGAATGTGGTGATGCTGCCAGGAGATAGTTTTCGCTGGAGCGATATCGGCTCCTGGTCATCTTGGGCCGAGAACGAGAGGAGTGATGCTCAAGGCAATATCGAGCGTGGAGACACGATTTTAATCGATAGTTCAACGACCACGGTTGTGGGCGGTAAGCGCCTAATTGCGACAGTTGGTGTTAGTGATTTGATAATAGTTGATACTGATGATGCCTTACTAATATGTCATCGCGAAGCTGCTCAAGACGTGAAGAACGTGGTAGACGTCTTGAAGGCAAAGAAGCGTGATGATTTGTGGTAGCGCTGAGTAATCGAAGCTTCAAACGCAAATAGCTGGAGATAGGCCCCTCAAGAAGCTGTTCCTTTAAGGAACAAACTGCTATGTTTCGCCTCAGTTTTTATGGTCGAAAGTGAAAGAATACGCGTTTTAGGTAACGTGCTGACTGGAGTAACAAACTGGAGTATGGGAATCATGTCAAAACCGGTAGCATTAATTACGGGAGTCACTGGGCAGGACGGTTCATATTTAGCCGAGTTTTTGCTCTCGAAGGGCTATCGCGTCGTAGGAATGGTGCGTCGTTCAAGTAGTGAAAATTTCGAGCGTATAGAGCATATCAGCCGAGCTCATTCAGTTGAGGACTTTGAGCTACGGCAGGGTGACTTGCTTGATCAACTCTCCCTCATTTCGCTCCTAAAAGAGACTAAGCCAACCGAGGTGTATAACCTCGCAGCGCAAAGCTTTGTGCCAACTAGTTGGGAACAGCCAGTGCTTACTGCTGAGTTTACAGCGCTCGGTGTGACACGAATTCTCGAAGCAGTTCGGCTTGTCGACCCTAGTATTAGATTCTATCAGGCTTCAAGTTCTGAGATGTACGGGAAGGT
>QIGM01000147.1 GCA_003230795.1 bacterium | reverse complement strand
CTACGCTATCGCTCCCGGGATGTCTAAGGAGTATAGTCTCTCCCTTAGATGCTTATTGAAATTCGAATCTCAGTAGACTTCTCGGCAGTTAACCTTTCTCTAAGTAGCCCCCCCCCTATTTAGAGAAAGGCGTCACTACTTCGGATAAACGGTTTTCTACCGTGGTCGCGACCTCTCTATAAACAATCCCCGCCCCTTCACTCCTTAATGGATAGAACAATGGTTTCAGAAAACATGCTGCGCGTTGAGCAGCTTTTTGATCCAACCCATGTCAACGAGGTGAGCCGTAAAGTTCGCCGTGAGATGAAGAAACTGGAGCTTGCTAAGGTCCGTGGCAAGCGTGTTGCGGTAACAGCAGGAAGTCGCGGAATCCCCAACATCAGACGGATAATGCTGACTGTAGTAGTAGTCCTCAAAGAAGCGGGAGCAGATCCCTTTATTGTACCCTGCATGGGAAGCCATGGCGGAGCTACAGCGGAAGGGCAAGTGTCACTGCTCGATCAATACGGGATTACGGAAACATCGATGCGCTGTCCCATTGACGGCACGATGGATGTTGTCGAACTCGGTAAAGAAAGTGACTTGGGCCAAACAGTCTATTGGTCAAAGAATCTTATCGAGGCCGATTTCACCATACTGGTCAACCGCATCAAGCCTCATACGCTATTCTGTGGAGACATAGAATCCGGGCTTAGCAAAATGGCCGCCGTTGGTGGTGGTCGCAAACGCGGAGCAGAGAGCGTGCACGAGCGTTCCCAGCAACTAGGGCTTGAACGTGCGATAGTTGGTGCGGCTGAGCGAATATTTGCTGACGGGAACATCCTTGGTGGACTCGGCATTATCGATAATGCCTTTCACCAAACCGCGGTCATTGAAGCGATTCCTCTTACTTCTGCGGAAGACTTCATGGCACATGAGACGAAGCTGCTAAAACGAGCATGTGAAATGCTCGCGCAGATTCGATTTCAAAAAGTGGACGTGCTCTACCTCAGCGAAATGGGTAAGAACATCTCTGGCTCTGGGAGCGACCCTAACGTTATCGGTCGTAAGCCCGGTGGCTGGAGAAGAGATAAATTGGAGCGACCTGGACAGGCTGAAATTGCCTATGTCTGCTGCAGTTCTCTAACAACGGAGAGTCATGGCAATGCCGGTGCACTTGGTTTGCATGATGCCGTATCTCAGCGTCTTATCAATCAAGTCAATTGGGATGACACGCGAGTTAACGCGGAGGTCTCAGGAGCAACGGATATCATCATGCCACGATCGATTCATGCTGATGATATTACAATGCTTCATGCGGCTCGGTCGATTGCTCTCACTCAGACAGACGATCCCCGGATCGTCTTAGCGAGAAACACAAACGACCTACGTGTATTGTATATTTCGAATTCTCTGCGCACAGAAGCCGAGCAAAACGAAAATATTAAGATACTTTCGGAAGATGTTCCTTTGAACTTCGATGACGAAGGTCACGTTGACATGCCATTTGAGGTTCATATCTAAGGCGAAGTCGAAATGGCAAGGATGCCAATTCGACTTTCATTTTTTTGTTCTTCGTCCGAAGTAACGCCTTATCTCACAACTGAACTCAGAATACTGACAATAGCTATCAAAAAAACGAGAAAAGCAGACGAACACCAATGCGGTATTCGTCTGCTTTATGAACCGTTCGCAATCGTCTCTAGCAGCGTCTGAATCGGATTAGACGTCCGCTTGAAATACCTAGGGTATAGCCTGAGACTCCGGCAGGAACTAGAAACGACTCTGTCGACACCATGTCTAGCTTCGCATCTCCAAATCGTATTTCGCCGCTTGCGTCTAAACTCAGAAGGATTTCGGGTTTTGAAGCCGTCGTGAAATCACCACCCTTATCGAGAACATCAACTGTTAGTCCACTCTCAAAGAAGTACGACATAACTCCCGAAGTGGTTTCACCTTCTAACAATATAGGACTGCTTGGAGTGAAGTCCGAGCAATTCAGTAGTTCGGCATCGTCACGGAACTTTGGAGTGAGCCCACACCGAATGACCATGTCACTCGGTTTCATAACTTCAAGCAACTCGCCAGACAGATACGCGTGTGGGCATCCCGTCGGAATCTCAATTCCTCGTCCCGCAGTGAGTCGGATCAAGTTCATCAAAAAGAATCCGAAAATACCAGGTTCTCCTTGAGGGTAGTACTCTCCCATCTTTAGTACCCAACACTCGGCTTCCGATAATCCAATCGCCCGGATGCTCTCCAGTCGACTATATAATTTGCTGCAGGCAGCCTGAATGTCCGCTTGGTCCGAATTCCACACCGCAGCAAATATAGTCTTGACCGCAGCGGCCTCGTCGTTTTCAGCGAGAGCTTTTGCCTTCGCAAAGTTCTCGCCAATGAGTTTAGCGAATTCCGGCACGTCATTAACGTGCTGAGCAATCTGTGCGAACGACAAAAAGCCGTGCAGCAGTTCTACCTTGCTGAGAGCGATTCCAGCCTCATCTTTTGGATAGGGGTCTGGGTACTGATCCGGCCGAATTCCGTGTAACCGCTTTGCGTCCTCCTCCTTGGGATGGACTTGTATCGAAAGTGGCTCTCTCACGCTGAGAATCTTCGCCATTAACAGCAATTTTCCTTGATACCATTCGGCGGTCGATCCTAAAAAAAGCTCAGGCGCGCGCGGAATCAATTCGCACAAGGGGATGTCATAGGCCAAGTGATCAAGGCAAACCGCTGAGCCATTTACATGATCACCGTACCAAACCTCGGCGTATCGTTGGGCAACTCTCTCCGTCATTCGTGCAACGAAGCAATCTGAATCTGTCATTCCCCAAGAGTAATCTTGGAAACCCGGACGAATCTGGAAGATTCTCTGGGACAAACTCCTTAGTGTATCGACTTCCATCGTAGTCCTACCTTTTTTAAAAACCAGCCCCTAATCTTCGGCGAAGATCGTTTAAAGGGCATTCCTATGCATCAACCTAAATTGATAGCTATCGCCGAACAAGAATCTGGACGCTTGTTCGGCGAGTAAGCACGTAATAAATGCACGTATTTATCTGTGAAAGAACCTTAAACCGCTCTAGCTCTTCTTACTCGACGATGCTGCTTCTTCGGAGCCTCTTCGCTTTCGGCAACAGCGGAGCCACTTATACTAGCAGTAGTCTCGTCAGCAAAAATAGCTTCAACAAACTCATCAGCATTGAATGGCTTCAAATCTTGAGCCCCCTCACCGACACCGATGTAACGAATTGGTACGCCAAGCTCGTCTTTTATCGCAACCACAATACCGCCTTTCGGGGTACCATCAAGCTTGGTAATTACCAAGCCACTAAGCGCGGCGCGCTCATTGAATTCTCTAGCTTGCTGCAAAGCATTTTGCCCTGTGGTCGCATCAAGTACGAGTAAGGTCTCATGCGGCGTTCCTGGAAGTTCTCTACCGAGAATTTGCACAACGTTCTCTAACTCATTCATTAAGTTCACTCGCGTGTGCAAGCGGCCAGCAGTATCCACGATTAGTACGTCATAGCCTTCATCCTTGGCCTTGTGCACTGCTTGGTAGGCAACCGTCGATGGCTTTGCTTCTGGGTCTCCAGCCCAAACGTCAACTCCAGTTCTCTCACCCCAAACTTGAAGCTGCTCAACTGCTGCTGCTCGAAAGGTATCGCAAGCACCAAGCAGAACCTTTGCGCCCGACGCAGAAAACTTCTGTGAAAGCTTACCGATGGTGGTCGTTTTCCCAACACCGTTCACACCGACAACTAAGATAACAAGCGGGTCCTCTCCTCGCTTTTGC
>QIGM01000469.1 GCA_003230795.1 bacterium | reverse complement strand
TGTATCAGCGAAATCAGGCGGCTCCGTAAGGAGATTCTACGCTTAGAAGACGCTGAAGAGTTTGAATCACCGATATACGAAGTATGCCTGGACACGCTCGACTCGGATGAATCGGACCTTCACTGTCTACGAAAGCGCTGGGACCTGATGCGAGGGAGTGAGAGTAATCTCATTCGCGAAGCGCTCATCACGTCGCTCACTGATAGTAAAAGTCGCATAGAACGACAATGTCGCGCTTTAGAAGAAATACTAGATGCGACCTCTCCACAAAAAAAGACGGACGAAGAAGGCGTAATGAAGCAACTCAAGGAAAAGCCAAACCCTTGGGCTACGTTCGGGCTAGAGGAAAGTACCTAGTACGTTTTTTGAAACAGTCTTGAGGACAAGTAGGGCCCTCTCCTACTTCGTCCTCGAGAGCTGTTCATCGTTTTAGCCGTTACCATCGCCCTATCTCATAAATGAAAGGGAGATTTAACGTATCCTATCCCTCGTCTTCCTCGAAGACGTTCTTGTAGAGAAGCCCACCAATCACACCACCAACGATCGGAGCGACCCAAAAAAGCCACAGTTGCGCAGTGGCCCAGCCGCATACAAAAAGCGCAGGCCCCGTGCTTCTGGCAGGATTCACTGAAAGGTTTGTTACTGGAATACCGATGAGGTGAATTAGCGTTAAGCCAAGTCCAATCGCAATCGGAGCGAATCCTGCAGGTGCCCTCTTGTCAGTGCTACCCATAATGATAATGAGGAAGGCAAAGGTTAGGACAATTTCCGCAATGAGTGCAGCCTGCATTGAATAGCCACCTGGAGAGTGTTCACCAAAGCCGTTTGATGCAAAGCCGGCGCTCACATCAAAACCCGCTTTACCGGAAGCTATCAAATACAAGGCGCCTGCCCCAAGTACTGCGCCAATAACCTGGGCAACAATATAGGGGAGAGCTTCTTTCATCGGGAAACGTTTGCCCGCAACAAGTCCAAGGGTTACCGCTGGATTTAAATGACATCCAGAAATATGTCCGATCGCATACGCCATAGTTAGAACAGTTAGTCCGAATGCCGCGGCAACTCCAAGCAATCCAATTCCAACATCGGGAAATGCTGCCGCAAGCACAGCACTGCCACAACCTCCAAATACTAACCAAGCAGTACCAATAGTCTCCGCAGTGCAACGTTTTGTAATACTCATAAGTCCTCTTTATTAAAAAAGCGTGCGCAACCTGGCTCGCGTTCAGTGTTTCTAAATCCTTCTACTAGCCTACAAGGAACTCTACACGGAGAAGCCGCGTGAACACACTGAGAAATAAAGGGGATTGGGCGAATCCCTAACTTCAATGTCCATGTGCCCGCGCTCACCACCCCCTACCAACTACATACTCGTGATCAAACAACTGCTCACTGTTGGAAGCAGCTAGGTCATAACGGTGTTGTAGTAGGTGGTGCTTTCTTATTCTTGAACCTGTCTGAAGAGTTTGCTCTGCTCACACGACAGAAAAAAATGAAGGACAGATGAAGGAGCAAAAAAGCAGACGACTCAGAGAGTCGTCTGCTTTACGCGAACCATTGCCAAGAACACGTTTCAACTTGCGCGTTCAGCGGCCATCTTGGGAATCAAGTAGACGGTAGTTTCCTCGTCGTTTCGTCTCTGATGACCAGAAATATCCTCGACGAAATCGTTGGGGCACAGAACGTCGCTGTAGTCGACTATCGTGCCGGGTCCGAAGTATCGCTCCTCACCACCCTTAACACCGTCACGACCACGAACATAGAGTCCTCCGGTGAGCACGATCTGCACGTTTTGATTGTCGTGACGATCTACGCAATGGGCATCGTTGTACTCTGGTTGCGGTTTGTAAATTCTAACACGTCCGTCACCACTCGATACCACTTCGGAGAGATCGTCGGTGAATTTAATCTCACCATCGCTCCAAACCGATCGCTTACTCCCTTGGTCGATCACCATTTTTGCAATCGTACCAGGTTCAACTGTCACAGCGGAACTAAACATACATCACCTCATTTCCTGATTGAGGCCAAAGAAAAACCACGGATTTGCCAAACCAAATGCTCCAAGCATCTGAACCCGTATCCAAGGCGCCGCAAGCTCCCTTCGAAACAAGTCCAGTACTCATAATAAAATTCATTATTTTTAAGAGAAAGATCGGATCTGAGCCTGGAAAACTAGCCAGGTTCGAACGAAAGGTAAAGAAGCTGGCGATGTTTTTTGTAAGCAATGTGAATGAAAGAGGACAGGCGCAAGCGCCTGTCCTTTGTTGTGGACCTTTGTAAAGTTGGCTATTGGTAATCTGGAAATTCAGCGATCACCTCTTCAGCTACAGGACCGAGCTTCCTTCCGAACAATAGCCGAAGTTTTGGGGCCACACTCTCTACAAGTAGAGTCGCGTAGAGGTAGGAATCAAGCGGTGCGAGCAAATCGCTAAGCACGCGCCTTGTCCAGTATCGAATTCGTTCTTCTGAAGCACCGCCTAGGGCCGCTCGAAACTGCCTTAGCGTTCCTTCCGAAACCATTCCAAAACGAACTTCCGAGAATTCATCACGAAGGGAATGTGCATGAAAAAGGCTTAAGTAGCGAATCATCAATGTGCTCGAACGATGCTGATGCCAAATAAATTGCAGCAACATCACTCCGGCAGCTATCGCAACAAATGCCCCAAGCACCATCCCAGTAATGCTGAAGTCTAAGAGTATCAAGAGCCCTGCGACAAAGAACAGTAATGCTCCTGTCTCACTCCTCTTCGACCAAAAGGACAAGAAAAATCGAGTATCCGAAACGCCTGGATACAGCATATCGTCTGGCTGCACCCATGAGCCTTGAGTTTTTCGAGCGCCAAGGTCGGCACGACTCATGACAAGATCAAGCCGTGGATCGAATGCTCGCAGGTAGTCCAGATCCGGCTTCGGCGGGCTGAGGTTCACGTAGTCGCTTTCCTCGAACCAAACCAGAAAGCGTTTCACCCACGCTCGTTCAATCCAAGTAACCGCGATAACACGCGCCATGGGTTTCGAAACACAGAGCACGAAAAAGATTACTGCGAAATAGAAGCAGGAATACGCAAGCACTGGCTCAGGCGTTTGCACAGCAAAACTTAAGGCGGTAATTGCACAGAGTAGCGCTATAAGAACCAGCATCTGAATACCATGAAACAGGTGAATCGCGATTTCCGAAAACACTGCATCTAGCTGCATGTGAAAAACGACATCCATTTCAGATCGCTCGAACGCAATTCGTCCGTGATCAACACCAACTTCCCAAAACATATTTCACCCCTATGGGACAAAGAAAGAACAATGAGAAAAACCTACCTTATTACTACCCCATTATTAAAGCTCCAGCAAATTTCTCGCAAAAGAACGAGACTCATTACTCTCGAGCCTCTAAGCTCCTATACCTATTGGCGATAGTAGCCCTGATGAGTTTGAACTAATTCATCAGGGAAATATGTGAGGCAGACGTGTCCACGATTTTGGCAAAGCTCAAAAGGGATCTGTTCAATCTAGGATTGAAAGATTCCACAGAAATGAATGAAGTTAAGAAGTTAACTGGTACACCCGGACCGATTCGAACGGCCGACCTACTGGTTCGTAGCCAGTTGCTCTATCCAGCTGAGCTACGGGTGCATGCTGGGGGTAGAAAAAGCCGGAGACCGGCCGGTTGGAACGCACAGTGATAGCTTGATCGAGAAGCGGGATCAAGCAGAGCCGACTTTTTGCGCATTTAATTACTAGGTTATTGTTGTTCTTCTCCCTAACCGCTTGATCATCCTGT
>QIGM01000364.1 GCA_003230795.1 bacterium | reverse complement strand
ACGATTAGTACGTCATAGCCTTCATCCTTGGCCTTGTGCACTGCTTGGTAGGCAACCGTCGATGGCTTTGCTTCTGGGTCTCCCGCCCAAACATCAACTCCTGTTCTCTCACCCCAAACTTGAAGCTGCTCAACTGCTGCCGCTCGAAAGGTATCGCAAGCACCAAGTAGAACTTTTGCGCCCGACGCAGAGAATTTCTGTGAAAGCTTACCGATGGTAGTCGTTTTCCCAACACCGTTCACACCGACAACTAAGATAACAAGCGGGTCCTCTCCTCGCTTTTGCGGCAGGATCTCTTGCACCTCATCAGCAAGTATCTGATGGAGAAAACTCTTGAGTTCTGTTTTCAGGGAGGCCTCGGTGAGTGACTGCTCTTTTGCTACATCTTGTAATCGCTCGAGCAGCTTAGCTGCAGTACTGACCCCTAGGTCACTAGTGACTAAAAGTTCTTCTAAAGCTTCGTAATCTTCGGCGCCAATACTCCCACTACTACCAAAAATGCCTTTAAGTCTCGTGAAGAAATGACTTCGCGTCTTAGTCAGGCCCTGGAAAACGCTAGCCTCAGACTCAGCTGATTCAGGAGCGATTACATCCGACTCAATGGTAGGCGCTTCACTTGGAGCGGCAGGCGTGGCCTCCACTTGCGTAGTGGCCTCAACTGGAGCTTCTTCCGCAATCGCCGGAGCTTCAATAGTCGGAGCAGCAGCATTCGCACGCTCAAGCTTAGCTTTAAGATCCTCTATTTCATCCCGCAGCGCCTTCTCTGAGCGAGCGGTACGACGCACATCTATCACCGCAATCCAGGCGACCAAAAACACGGCAAGAACAACCAGAAACAAAGGCTTCACACCAAAGGCATCAAGCGCAAAAGAAATATCTGCAATGTAGTGCTGAAAATTAGTCGTCATATATATTGCTGGTATTGGGATTTTTGTTGCTAGGCGTTTGCCGCCCAGCGCTCTAGATCTTCTTCGGCTTCAGCGAAATTAACAGACAGCGCAGTACTAACCCCACTCTCTTCCATAGTGATGCCAAGCAGTCGGTCTACCGCGCGCATGGTATTCTTATTGTGTGTGATAATAAGATACTGCGTCTTATCGGAGTGCTCGGTAATAAGATCCAGAAAACGTTCCAAGTTTGCATCATCAAGTGGAGCGTCTACTTCATCAAGCACGCAAATAGGACTTGGCTTATGAAGGAACATTGCCATCAGCAAGGCAATAGCGACGAGCGCTTTCTCCCCACCAGACATTAACTCCATTGTCGTGATCCGCTTCCCTGGAGGCCTCACGATAATCTCTACACCACTAGTGAGCGGATCTTCAGGGTCGAGTAGCTCGAGATGCCCAGCACCTCCGCCAAAGAGTCGTGGCACGAGTTCCTCAAAACGCTTACTGACATCTTTAAAAGTTTCAAGGAAACGCACCCTCGATACTTCTTTTAGCTGGCGAATGGTTCGCTCGAGGGTCTTTGTGGCTAAGGTGAGGTCTTCTTCTTGCGCCTTCATCTCATCAAGACGCTGCTGCTCTTCTTCGTGTCGACTGATAGCCTCTGGGTCGACTTCTCCCTCCCGCTCAAGCTTACGTCGCAACTTCGAAGAATCATCTCGAAGAGTATCAATCCTACTGGATAGTCCACTTGTTGACACCGGAGCCGATTCTTTAGGTGTTTCATCAAGCGAAGCGATAAGCGTCTGTGCTTCCTCAACACTTGGTAGAAGACATTCTTCGCCGTATTGCTTCACGATCTCCTCGTGTAGCATCCCTAACTCTATGGAGAGCTTTTCGGTCTCGAGCTTAATCACGCTCTCTCGTTCGTTAAGAGCATCGAATCCACGTCTTGCCTCAGTTACCAACTGTGCAGCTTCTGCAAACTTCAAGTTCGCCTGCCCTCGTCGCTCTTCAACTTCGTTGATTTGCTCGACTACCTGCTCATAACGATCTTGGACTTCTTCAGCCCCGCGCTTGGCCTCATCACTAGACTGCAAGGCTAAAGTCTCTGACAATCTCTGCTTCTCAGCAGCTAGTTCCTCACGAGTATTCTCAAATTCAAGTTCTCTGGACTCAAGAAGCTTTAGCTCTACTGCGAGGTCCTCAAGCTTTCGCTCAGCAAATCGCACAGCGTTCTTCGCATCAGAGGTTTCTTTCATCGCAGAACGCAGCACTAACTCAGCCGCTCGTTCCCTATCTCTTGCAAGCGCCTGACGTGAACGTTCCTGCTGCATCGCAATATCTCTAAGCTTCTTTTCTTTAGCTTTCTCTTCCTGCAATAGACGAGAGAGTCTTTGCTGAACCTCGAGCAGAGCTTCGCGTGACTTTAAACCTTCCTCCAATTCCGCGGAGGCCGCTGAAAGAGACGACTCAGCACGCTCAACCTCAGTAAGTCTTTCAACTGCCAGGTTTTGCTGATCCTTGACCAAGATATCGAGTTCAGCGATTCGTCGACGGAAAGAAAGACCGACCGTTTCACCTTCGGTGGTAAACCAACCCCAGGGAGTAACTACTTCTCCTAGAGGAGTGACAAGCATTCGCTCCGGTAGTCCGCGCTCGCTGTTCGCCGCATTTAAGGCTAAGGCCTGCTCAAGATTTGGCACAAGTACAAGATCCCCTAGCATCAGCTCAAGGCTAGGCCGCACAGAATCGTCAATCTCGAGAAGCTCTAGAAGCAATTGAGCTTCAGGCACCGCCTGACGTTCATGCTCGCTAAGCGCGCGCAATCCTTCAGACCCAATAATAGGGGTTCCGGCACTACGCTGCGTGATCACACCAATCCGACGTGATTTACCTTGTTCGTTCTGCCCTTGAAGATAGTCTTGAGCCAACTTGCTCGGATCAGAGGAAACTAAGTACTGCGCTCTATCTCCCAAAACGGCAGCCAGCGGACGCTCCAAGTTCTCTGGAACCGTAAGTCCAGATGCTAGCGCACCCGAAATAGACCCACCTGCGCCCGCAGAACTATGCACTTGTTCTTCAACATGTGCAGCAATACTCGATAACTGACTTAGGATAGTTGAACGTTCTCTTTCGGTGTTTGATAGTTCTTTTTGTGCTGCGTGGAGTTGGTCTTTGGTCTGACCCAATACGTTACGCGCAGACTTGAGGGTGTTCTCCGAATCAGCAATCAATCCCTGAAGCTCTGGAAGCTCAAGCAGACGCTGCTCGAGAAGTGCCATCTGCTGAGAACCATCTGAATTTTCAGCACTAACAGCCTCAGGCGTATACGCATCCGCCTCTTCCTGGTTAGACTTCTCTGTAGCTAGCAACTTCTCTTCTGCCTCAACTTGAACAGCCTCAGTTTGCTGCAGTGAGGTTTCTTTCTGCTCTAGCTCGCCTTGCCGAAGTATCTTTTCTTCAGCTATCTGCTCTCGGCGCTGTACTATCTGCTCACAGGACTCATCAAGGGCTCTTTCTTTCCCTTCAACGCGAGCGAGTTGCACTTGACATTCTTCAACGCGACGTCGCTCTCGGTTAAGTGTCTGATAAAGCTCTTCCCGCTGTGAACGAAGCGACATCAGCTCTGTATCTACAGTTTGGAGCTGGGCTTGAAATTCTACCTGCTGCGCATCAGCAAGACTCATCTTAGATTTTCGTTCTAGCAAGTCTTGTTCGACCTGCAGACCTTTGGAACTAATCTCGCTGCGCTTGTGGAGGAGCAGTGATGAGCGCGCTTGAAAGAGACCAACTTCAGCTTCTCTAAGTAAAGCCTTCACCTCGTCTCGCGCACGCGCACGATTGGCTTGTCGCTTAAGAGAACGAACCTGCTTTTCAACTTCGATAATAATGTC
>QIGM01000558.1 GCA_003230795.1 bacterium | reverse complement strand
GGTGTCGCAGGCGATTAGCGTTAAGTTCGGATGGGATGTGAATGTGAAAGTTCCTATCCACAAAGTGAAACGTTAGGACCTGTTCTGGCTGCTTTTTTGTCTAAAAAAGCCAAAAAACTCCCCCCGAGATGAATAAGTCAAATAAAAACAGCATCTTAGGCTACCCCTATTACCGCAACCCCTGCGCGCCAAATTGTTAGGCTCAGGAGATTTCCTTCCGATTCTTTACTTACTGCTGCAGGGAACCGCAGTAGCAAAATGGACTGGAAAAGGTAATTTCCTACGCACAAAGGATTGAGAGCTCAATTTCCCTCTCTATCAAGAACGTAGCTTTAGGAACGCGGAGACCTCATAAGTCGCCGGATGCCTAGTGTATCGCGTCTAGGGTCGCGAGAACCTCATTTCCAGTTTTCATATGTCAGCTTTCTCCTTCGGGTCATGCCCCTGAAGCGAAGGCAGTCACCTTGGCCAAGGAACGGTTGAGTGAAGAGCAAGGGTTTGCTCGTTGGTGCTGGATGAGTGATTCAATTTCACGGAGACGTGTCGTCAGCTTGTTTCGACGAACCCTCAGCTATTGAGTCTAGCTTAAGCGATAGCCATTCAGTACCTCCAGAAATAGCAGATACCAGATTTCCTATCTCCCTCTACGCGGGAGTAAGGAGCTTCGCTTGGTATCAGAAATTTGCGGGAAAGGTGCTTCATGGTGAGAAGTATTTTCGCGAGCATGGAATGCTCTACTGGATCACATTACTTCTTAGAGACAGTGTGATTGAAAACATGCCTTGTTATTTTTGAGAGGGTGTCATGATAAGTAGCATCGGAGCGGCAAGTAGTGAAGTAGTGCGTTCATCGCAGACCGCGCCACAGGGTCGAAAAGCAGATTCTTTAGAAAGTCGAAGAGAAGAATCTAATGAAGCAAGCCAAGCTGCGTCAGACGACGCGGTTGTGGTCAGTATTGAATCACGTGTTACTGACGTGGAGGAGGCTGATAGTTTAGCCCAGTCCGTGAGTGGCGCGATAAGAGAAGGGGGAAGCGAGTCGCTTGATGCTCAAAGCGAGCCAGAGCCAAGACTCGTGCAAGACCTGCTCGCCTAAGAACGGCAGCAGCTAAAACTTGCGAGTAGTTGGTGAGTTACTTGCCCTCTGCTAGTAAGAGCGGCTACCACGTTCCTCGAGCAAAGGTGACTTCGCTCGAATGCCGCGCAGACCACGATAGTCGCAGAGGACGATCGTGTAATGAAAGATTCTGGTTTGGGATACTCCAGAGTCAAGTTTAGGCCCTCTTCCTCCCTCCTTCCGGAGGGAGGAGAGTCTTAGACTTTTCAAGTCAAAGTTTATGCTCGTAGGAAGCGAGCTTCACAACATGGATGTTTGTTTTTCGCAATGTAGTCACTATCGTGCGCTAGGAACGAGAAGCAATGAATTAGCTGCGAGGAGTGAAACTCCTTAGCCGCAACAACAGTGATTCATGGTTTGAATCATTGACCTGAGCACGGATGGGGCTCATGGTGAAAAGTGCGAGAGAAATCTCGTACACATGTAGTGGAGTATAGTCTGATGAACGCAGTAGAAGCAGTTCGAGGATTTGATTTTAGCGAAATTAACGCGAAAGTGAATCGTAAGGAAGTAATCCTTCCAAGAATAGTGCCTCAGAATGAGGAAGAAGAAGTATCGGTAGATCCTGTAGTTCTCGCCCTTCGAGAAGAGCCTGAGATGGCGACTGGGGATGATGCCTTACTTTTGGCTCGCTCGATAGCGAATAGAATCGCGCGACGAGGAAGTGAAGCGATCAATGCCCAAGCTAATATCGGCAGCGGAAGCGTTAGGAAAATTCTCGAGTAATTTGGGTGTCGGGTCTGTTTTTAACAGGCTCAGGCTGGGCGGAGACGGAACGAAAAACGGCTACCTTGTTCTAGCTTGCTTTGGACAATGAGATCTGTGTCGTGTGCTTCTAGGATGGCTTTTGCCGTTGGGAGCCCGAGTCCTAATCCGCACGACTTGAATTCGTAGTTTCCTGAGCCATGGTTCAGTGCATCGGTGACTTCGTAGAAGCGTTCAAATATCGCTTTATGCTGCGATTCTTCAATGCCAATACCTGTGTCGGTAACTGCGAACTCTACTAATCCGACCGTCCTATACGCGCTCAACGAAATGCTCCCGTTATCAGGGGTAAATCGAATTGCGTTCGATATGAGGTTTCTAATCGCAACCATAATTAGTGTGGGGTCTGCGAGAACCTCTGGGCTGTCCTCTGATATGTCGGAAGTGAAATTGAGATTTCTATTCTCAAAGATTTCCTGAAATTCTGAGACAATCAAGTCTACAACCTCTTTTACCGTGACGGGCGTAAGCTGCGCGACGAGTTTGCCTTGAGTGACAGTGGAGACATCTCGCACTCGAGAGACGACAGAGGTGAGTCGAGTAAGTCCGTTCAAAAGAGTCTTTGCGATCGTTTTCCGTTGTGCTTCGGAGAGAGAATCAACGGTGAGCAACTCAATGGAGTTCTGAAGAATGTTTATCGGTGTTTTGAACTCATGGGTGATAACTGAGATCATATCGTCTTTCTTTCGGTTGAGTTCTGCAAGTTGGCGGTTGCTGGCCTGTGCCTCTTTGTAGAGCTTGGCGTTAAATATAGCGAGCGCTGCTTGATGGCTTAACTTTTCAACGAAATAAAGATCTTCTTCTGTAAAGCTACCTCCGTCTTTTCTGTTGATCACTTGAAGAGCGCCAATTAAACGCTTACCACGAGCGATAAGCGGTACGCATATCACGGAGTTTGTCTGAAAGTCGGTTTCAGTATCGATCTCAGAGAAAAAGCGCTCGTCATTCTTTACATCGTTTACGAGTAAGGGTTCTCGATTTTGAATAACCCATCCAACGAGTCCTTGATCCGATGGCATTCGCTTCCCGATAAGTCCTGAGGCGTCTCCTCCCTGAAGGGCCCAAAACGTGAGCTCTTTACCTGAACCTTGCATGAGGAAAACAGTGGCAGCTTCTGCTTCGAGCTTCGCACGCAGGTACTTGAGCGCGCCTTCGATAACCTGAGCTGTTCGTAGCGAGGAATTAAGGAGTGTTGGAAGTTCCGAAAGAAACTCCAAGCGATCAATGCTTAGCTTCGTGGTGCTCATAAGTTCGGCAGATGTTCTCTGTTTAGACGACTGATGACCCAATTCGAGTCGTAGAGTTTCGAGCTATCTGCCGGAGATTCTAGCCGTCGACAGGCTCCTCTTCTGTAGCAACTCCACAGGCTTCCAGAGATGGATGGGAGACATCCCCTAAATACTCATCGACGACGTAAGAGCCATTCTTGAATTGAGTAGCAAACAGCGGTTTTACAAGAGTATTGTTGTGGGCGTTTACGCTCACACGTCCCTGCGGTGCGTCGACTTCGGTGGTCTTTAACGCCTCTAGTACAGCGGTCGTATCTGTCGTTCCCGCCTTCTCGAAGGCAGCTTTTGCGAGGAGAACAGCCGTATATGCTCCAGCCACGGCAAGGTCGGTCGGCTTATGATTAGGATACAACTTCTTCCATTGCTCGAGGAAGCTTCTATTCGCCTCGCTGTCTATATCCTCTACGTAGCCTGCTACCGAATAAACATCCTCGAGTGCTTCTGCCACTGGTGCCACAAGTTCGCTCTCGAACGGCTTAATTCCCGCGACAGCCATCTCCGCTTTTACACCGAGCTTTGCCACTTGCTCTAAAAATCCTGGAGACGCGTTTTTTGACGTCGTAACGATAAGTACGTCTGGGTTCATTCTGAAAATTGCTCTGATTTTTCTGAAATAATCTTTAATTCGTCCATCGAAGAACTCTTCCGCGACCGTTTCGAAGCCAAGGCTTACT
>QIGM01000128.1 GCA_003230795.1 bacterium | reverse complement strand
AATTACGCCCTGGTAGAGCGATTCTCTGTTCCTTTCTATCTGGTTGATACCGGAGGCTTCGAGGAAGGCAGCGAGGAGTTCATGCAGCAGCAGGTCTCTGAGCAGGCTACGTTTGCAGCAGAAGAAGCAGATCTCATCATCTCTCTTTATGACGCAAAGACTGGTTTACACGAAGGCGATAGGGAAGTCTTTCGCCTTCTGCGGCGTTTCGATAAGCCAATTCTTCATGTGGCAAATAAAGTTGATGGAGCTGAGCAGGCAGTGTTTGCTGCTGAGTTCTACGGCTTGGGTATTGATGAAATTATCGACGTGAGTGCGCTTCACGGTCGCGCGGTACGTAGTCTGATAGAACGCTCGCTTAAAACCCTTCCAGATATTGAGAAGCTTCGAGTCTCAGTTGCTGCTCGCAAAGTCGCAGAAGAGCAAGCGGCTGAAGAGGGCAAGAAGCGCATGGAGCAGGTCGAAGAGGAACTCAGGGAAATAGTTGAAGAGTTCGAAATTCAAGATGCCCTTGATAGCCAGCCGCACTTAGCGGAAAAATCTCCTGTTGCAGTAGAACCAAGCTTTGCACCAGTGTTTGTCCCAGGTGAGGGCGACTCCAGCGCAAAAGAGTATGAAAAAACACATCGTCTCTCAGCCATTACTGGCGGAAACGCTCAGCCTAAAGAGGACGATGAGTGGCTCGAGAGTGAGCAAGCAGAAGCCAAGCCGATACCTGAGGTTATACGGGTCGCATTAATTGGCCGACCGAACGTCGGGAAGTCTACAATGCTCAACACGCTGACCGGTGAGCAGAGAGCGATTACCTCAGATGTTGCCGGAACAACTCGCGACTCATTACACCAAGAGATTATTCGAGATTCGCAGCGATACCTGATTATTGATACAGCGGGCCTGAGAAAGAAGGCTCGCGTTGGCGATACTATCGAGCGCTACAGCACGATTAGAGCCCTAAACGCGATTTCCGAATGTGATGTTGCGGTCGTGATGATTGATGCAGTGCGCGGACCTTCTGAGCAAGACGCCAAAATTCTTGGCTTGGCTCATGAGCAGGGAAGGGGAATCGTTATTGCGGTCAATAAATGGGACGCGATAGCGAAAAGCCATACGTCGGTGCAAGAATATAAGAAAAATATCGCAGATACCTTTAAATTCGTGCCCTACGCTCCGATTATCTTCGTCTCTGCGCTTACAGGGAAACGCTGCCCGAAAGTGATAGAAACAGTCAAAGCGGTTGCTGAGGAGCGTCTAAAGCGCGTTCCAACGAAGAGACTAAATCGAATTCTTCGAGCCGCGGCTGATAGAGGCACCGCGCCTAGATACCGTGGAAATCCAGTTCGTCTCTATTATGCAGCCCAGGTTGATACAGAGCCGCCGAGAATACTCCTAGTATTTAACTACCCTCGGAACGTGCATTTTTCCTTTCTTCGATACTTGAAGAATACCATTCGTGAAGAGTTCGGATTTACTGGGACGGACATTAAATTCGTCCTTAGGAAAAAGTAAGATTCTTCATGTTTGTGGTTGTTTAGCGTCTTTCGAGGGGCGCTGCGACTTGCGGAAACAGTGAAACTTTGCTAAGAGTCCGCATGGCTCTAGTACCTGAGACAAAAATTCCTAAACATAAATCTATCGAGAGGCTATCTCGCGCTGAAGTTTTCCCTGGGATGGGGCGCGCCCGAAGTAGTAGTGCCTCTACACCGCTGAATTTCTCAGCAGCGCCTTCATATTCGATATCGGCTTATTCGGTTTCGGGCACGTATGCTGCTGGTCCATATGCTGCTGGTCCGGCATCCTCCATCGTCCCAGATTATGTCTCGGGTGTTTCTACTCCGAGTTTGGAGCAGTCACGCAGCCCTCTGGGAAACAGCCTCCAGCAATCCCTCTCTTCAGCGGTTTATTATCAATCTTTAGACAATGACGTTAATTGGGTTCGTGGTCTTCAGCGCAGCCGGATGTATAGAACCGCGCGAGTTGGCGTTCGTCGCCGGTTACGATTAACTCCACAAGGTATGCGAAGAAGAATCATTGGAAGTCCTCAATAGGAAGGTAAGTTTAGATGCGTAAAATTATGAGTGTAGATATAGGGGGCAGTAAATAATGGCTAAGAAAGAAATTTCAAAAGCACTCACCTTTGATGATGTATTACTCGTGCCGTCCCGTTCTGATCTCTTACCAAGTGATGCGTGCGTGCAGACGAAGCTTTCCAAGTCTCTTCACCTACAGATTCCGCTGATAAGTGCTGCGATGGATACCGTTACTGAGAGTCGGCTTGCCATTGCTATCGCTCAAGAAGGTGGCACCGGAATTATTCATAAGAATATGTCTCCTGCGGCTCAAGCAGGAGAGGTGCAGCGAGTAAAGAAATCAGAAAGTGGGATGATTCTCGATCCTATTACGGTCTGTCCTGAACAAAAAATATCTGAAGCATTGGGGATTATGCGCGAGTACCGGATCTCTGGTCTTCCAGTGATACAGTCGGACGGCACGATTGCTGGAATTGTCACTAATCGAGACTTACGTTTTGAGACTAACTTCGACCGAGAAATTCGAGAGGTGATGACGTCTGAAAATCTTGTGACGACTTCACCTGGAACAACTCTGGAGGATGCAAAGAAGCTGCTTCATGAGCATCGAATCGAGAAGCTCTTGGTGATAGATGGTGACCGCAAGCTTCAAGGCTTGATTACGATTAAAGATATTGAGAAGAGCAAGAAGTTCCCTCATGCCTGTAAAGATACTCACGGTAGATTACGGGCAGGAGCCGCACTTGGTGTCTCCGCAGATTTTGAACAACGACTTGAGTTGCTTGTCGATGCTCAGGTTGATGTGCTTTGCCTCGATAGCGCCCATGGGCATTCAAAGGGTGTAATCGAATGTATAAAGAACATTCGTAAGATTCATCCTACCATTCCACTAATTGCAGGAAATGTTGCCACGCCAGAGGGGGCTAAGGCGCTTGCTGATGCTGGCGCTGACGCGATTAAAGTAGGAATGGGGCCGGGCTCAATTTGCACTACGCGAATTGTTTCGGGCGTCGGCGTGCCGCAGATTACAGCCGTAATGGATGTGAGTAATGCGCTGCAAGGCAGTGATGTTACAATCATCTCTGATGGGGGGATTAAGTACTCTGGAGATATCGTGAAGGCTATTGCTGCCGGGGCGGATGTCGTAATGATTGGCTCCTTATTCGCAGGAACCGAAGAAGCGCCGGGAGAGACTGTGCTCTACCAGGGGCGAAGTTATAAAATGTATCGAGGAATGGGTTCGGTTGGTGCTATGAAGCAAGGATCAAAGGATCGCTACTTCCAGAGCAAGGAAGCCGACGCCGGGAAGCTCGTGCCCGAAGGCATTGAGGGGCGAGTCCCTTATAAAGGCTCCTTGGCTTCTTCAATATATCAACTCGTAGGTGGTCTCCGCTCTGGAATGGGTTACTGCGGCGTTTCTACGATTAGCGAGCTTAAAGAGAAGTCCCAATTCGTGCAGATTTCCGCTGCCGGACTAGGTGAGAGTCATGTGCATGACGTCTATATTACTGAAGAAGCACCAAACTATTCTGTAAAATAAATATTCTGTAAAGCCTATGAAGAGCCAGTTACTTATTCTTGATTTTGGCTCCCAAGTTACTCAATTGATCGCGCGAAGCGTTCGTGAGTTGGGAGTCTATTGTGAAATCCTTCCTGGAACAGTGTCACTTGAGCGTATTCAAGCTGCTTCGCCTAAGGCAATTATTCTTTCTGGTGGACCAGCTTCGGTTACTCTCGAGGATTCACCGAAGGTAAGTGAGGGGGTGCTAAGCTTAGGGGTTCCAATTCTGGGCATTTGCTACGGTATGCAACTACTC
>QIGM01000229.1 GCA_003230795.1 bacterium | reverse complement strand
CCCGCAATGGACAGAGAAGCCTACGTGGCGCCTGAACGTTCCACCCGGAAGGGGACAGAGAGGATAGTCATCAAAACACAGCAAAAACCCGATCAGGGTTTTTTCCACTGAATGCAAATGCCAGAGCAAGGAATTATCTAAAATCAAATAACTACGACAACAGCGAATGCCACCGAGAATTTCTTTTCCAGATGACTATCCCCCTCTATCCCGTCTCAGGGATAGAGGGGTAGAAGATCACTGTAAGCGGGATTCTGTTACCGCTTGCGCGGTTGATAATCATTCATCTAAGCGACGCAACCCAAGGGCAACAACGAGTAGCCGCGTCTCCTCTTGCGAGGAGTCCCCTTAATTCGGTCTTGCACCAGCCGAGGTTTACCAAGCCGTAAAAGTTGCCTTTTACGCTGGTGGGCTCTTACCCCACCGTTTCACCCTTACCAGGGCTAAAGCCCCAAAGAGCTAAAACCAAGGCGGTTTGTTTTCTGTGGCACTATCTCTGGATCACTCCAGGCTACCGTTAGCAGCCGACCCACTCTGTGGTGTCCCGACTTTCCTCCACTCTAAAAAAGAGTGGCGATTATCCGTAGATCTTCTACCCCGGGGGCGCAGTCTACTTCCTTCGGGGAGATAGCCAAAACTCCAAGTCTCGCTTGAAAAGACAAAGAACTGTAGCACAGCCAAATTCATTGTTTTGAGACACTTAGCTCCCCTTAATTTAGGGCTTTAGGGAGTAAAAGATACGAAACCCATCGGATTTACTAATGTTTTCCCGCTAAAAGCGCTTTAGTTGATCCCTCCCCTGGTCGACTCAAAAGATACCGCTCTAATGTAAAGCAGCGCGCATAATTTGAGGGAGATTTTGATGCCGAAGAGCATGTCACACGATCGCGGAGGATTCTCTGTCCTTGTTGTGTGCGCGAAAGGGGGCACAAGCAGTCAGCTTCGTCAGGCGCTTAAAGCTCTAGGCTTTAGCCAAATTAGTGCCGCCGCAACTCATGTGCAAGCGCTAGAACGCTCAAAGATCCGCCCGTTTACCCATATTGTCTTCGAAGCTAAATCTACTGACATGTCGGCGATGGAATTCGTCGTTGCGCTATATGAACAAGATCCCGAGCTGATCATGATCGCCATATCTGACCAACCTCAAATCGATGATGTTTTCGGTTTGCTACGAGCAGGAGCACGAGGTTTCCTTGTACCTCCCTTCACTACAATTATGCTTGAAGAGGTTCTTACTCAGGCAACAGAAGGTCCAGCTCTTAGTGAAGCAGTCCTAAACGCTCCTGATAGAAACGCCGCGTTTACGGCCGTTATCTTAAACAATCTCTACCGACTCTCTGTTGCGATGCGCCAGTCACGAGAGTTCGAAAGCGCAGCTCGTGATGTCAAAAATTTCAACTTCTCACTTCGAGAATCTGTTGAACTTGCACAGCTATTCTGCGAAGGTAATGACTTAGACTTGCGCGATAAAATCATTGAGGGTTGTATCAACCGGGCAAAAGACGCGGCCACGCGTCTCGGTCGACTAAGAAAACGACTAAAAAAAGGCAGAGTTGATGAGGACGGGAATGAGATCGACGAAGATGGTAACATCGTCAATGAAGGAGCAAGCGCTTAGGACGTGAAGGAGCAAGCGCTTAGGACGTGAAGGAGCAAGCGCTTAGGACGTGAACGAAAACCCCAATCCGGGGCGCAATCGGCTAGGCAATCAAAGGTACTTGGAACACCTCTTGCAGCCTAAAATCCCCTAGAACGAAGTCTTCAGAATCCGAAAAGAATTACAATCGCTTTTGGTTTTATGAAAGTTCACGCAAGGTCGCAGAACGATTACCACTTCAATAGACTCTATGTGCAATCGAACTACGTTTCTACCATTGATTTCAGCCTGGGCACTCTCCTCTCTCCTGATACTTTTATCAGCACCTAGCACTGCTTTTACACAGGTAGACGATTCTGAGACACGCCTGGCCTTGCCTCTAACGGGAACCTGGAACGGCTACCAACTCCAAATCAACATTCTTGAATGTAGTAACTTCGCTGACCGAGACCTGGTTATTCAGCTCTCGATGAACAGTGCGAACAACTCTGAGCTTGCGACAGTTGATGAAACTATTCCTTCGCAAGGGACCAAGCATCTCATCCTCAACGATCTCACCTCTATCGAAGACGCGTACGGAAGTTTTAGCCTAGACGTCGCAAGTGACGATAAAGATGAGGCCGAGCAACACCTTCGTTGCACCTCCCTATTTTATCGCCCCGATCAAAGCTCTCAATCAAAACCATTCGAGTACGCCTTCGCCTTACCTTTGCGAGAGCCCTCTCAGGGCACACAGCATGGGCTCTATAACTCCATTAACCCCTCTGGTAACCCCTCCTCTGGCACCACCGAACCCGTATTCAATTGGCTAACTATCTACAACTCAGACGACACAGCGTTTGAAGCGATTCTAGAATTGCGAGACTTCAGCGGCGCCAGCCGCTCGCTTCGTCGTATTGGGCCTCTTGCTGCTGGGGAGCGAATCGACATTGCGCTAGGCCATGACGAAAGCTTTCAGAACGGACAATCTGTCGGCCTCTACAGAATACTACCGGACAACACTACACAGAAGTACCTTGCCTTTCTCTCGCGCTACGGCTCTACCGACGCTGTCTTCAATTTCGCATTCTCTCTACAGCCAAGCTCTGGCTCCTGCAATCTCCCACCACTTTTCGCTTCCACCATAGGAAACGCGCGAAACTGGTTAGAGATCGCAAACACAAGCTCGGAGACACAATCAACGACAATTACTGTCTACGACTCTCTTGGTAGGCTCCAGCACACAGAAACGTTCTTGCTCAATCCATTCGGGCAACGACACATATTTCTCAATCAACATCTTGCTCCAGAGAGCGTCGGTTCCGTGCGAATAGCATGCGAGGAGAACGCCCAGAACGCCTTACTGGCGCAAAGTATGTTCTATGGCCGAAAGAATTCAGAGACTGAAAATATCCGCTGGGCTTACGGTGTTCAGGACAGTCTTTCATCGAGCACAACAAACACTCGTCTAATCGGTGGTAGCAATACGTTTTTCGCCGCGGCGAACTGGCTACGCCTGCTTTCGGTCGACGCTGAGGCCGCTACCGCACGAGTGCGCCTCTTCTCTTCGGACGCCGCTCGCACAGAAGAACGTTCTCTCTCCCTTGCCACCAATGCGACTAGTGACCTTGCTCTCCATGAGTTTCTAGGCACTGATGCAATAGGAACGAGTTCAATCGAAAGTAATGGCAGCGCGGCTGGTTTTGTTGCTGAAACACTTCGTGTTTTTCAGTCAGACACAGGTGCCATTGAGTATATTCTAAACACGCCGACATACGTAGTCCCTCGCGCAGCGACGGAACTCACGCTCGAACCTTTCGTTTCTGGTCTAAACGGCCCTGTCTACCTCACACACTCTGGAGACTCCACAGGACGTCTCTTTGTTGTCGAGCGAGCTGGTCGAGTTCGAGTCATTGAGAACGACGAGCTGCTTCCAACCCCCTTCCTCGATATCAGCACTCTCGTAGGCCTCAGCGGAGAACAAGGTCTGCACTCAATTGTCTTTCATCCAGAATACGCCAGCAACGGTCTGTTCTTCGTTCACTACAATAATAAGGACGGAGATACACAAGTCGTCCGCTACGCTCGAGATAACAGCAACATGAATCTTGCTGACCCAAGCTCTGCTAAACTCATCTACGAGCTGGAACAACCCGACCATTTCTTCGGTCAGGACTCTTTTCTCTATATCGCCCTCGGCGACGGCGGCTTTGCAGGAGATCCGCTGAACTATGGACAAAACACGAGCAATACTTTCGGCACAGTCTTACGCATCAATGTAGACGTCGGGGACCCCTATTCCATTCCTAGCGACAATCCCTTCGTTGATAACAACGACATTCCATCAGAGATTTTCGCCACCGGATTTAGAAATCCCTGGCGCTTCTCCTTCGATAGACTTGATGGAAGGCTGTTCCTTGGCGATGTGGGACAGAATGACGTTGAAGAGATTGACTTGGTAGAGTCTGGAAAAAACTATGGCTGGAGCACGATGGAAGGCTCACGCTGCTTCAAGCCAACAACTAACTGTGACACCACAGGCCTTACGCTCCCAATCTCAGAATACACCCATGCTGAGGGCAACTCGGTCATCGGAGGCTATGTGTATAGAGGTGAAGAACTAACCGAGATACAAGGTAAATATCTGTTCTCTGATTTCTCCAGCGGCAGAATTTGGGCCCTCACTCAGAACGAGGACGAGACGTGGAGGCGCGACCAAGTCTATGAGAGTGAAAGCGACATCTTCGTTGTTTCCTTCGGGGAGGACGAAGCCGGCGAACTCTACATCATCGAAATCACCGGAGCCATCTCCAAGATAGTCATCAAGAATTGATAATCTCGATAGCTTTCTCAAACCAACGAGTTTCCGCTACATTACAATCTATCGGGAATTTCTTTTCACGATGACTATATAGTCGTCGCACTTTAGAATTCCCGTTTTTGGGCTGAGCAGTGGTCATTGCTTGGGGGCTAAAGCGTAGCCACTTTGGTGCAAAAACCCTGAGTGGGTTTTTGCAGTGTCTTGATTATTCTCTGTTTTTAG
>QIGM01000511.1 GCA_003230795.1 bacterium | reverse complement strand
GTTGCAATCGCATACTGGGAAAGCTCTGCAACGGCCTTGCCCATCAGCGGACGCTTGCCTCGATCTCTGTCTCCCCCGCAACCAAAAACTGTGATCAATCGCTTTTCGCAAAGAGGTAGTAGAGACTCTTGCACATTAATCAAAGCGTCTGGAGTATGCGCATAATCAACAAAAACGTTTACTTCGCTGTTTCCTATTCTCTCTAAACGTCCGGGCACAGTCGTTACATTGAGAAGAGCATTTTTCAGCTCCTGCGCAGGAGTTCCGCGAGAAGTGAGGTAAGTTACAGCCGCTAGAACATTACTGACGTTGTACTCACCAACTAGGCGCGTCTCTAGCTCTAGAGTCTCAGTCTCAATGCGAACCTTGAGTGTGGTACCGCAAAGACTAGGGCTAGAATTAACCAAAGATACATCTGCCAGATTGCCCTTCGCAGAATAGGTCTTCACACTAATATTTGGATCGTTTACAGAACGAAGGAACTCGGCGAATTCAACGCCAACGGGGTCGTCGATATCGAATACTGCAAGCTTGTCCTTCTTACTACTATTCCGGAGTTCCTCAGAGAAAAGTAGCTTCTTACTCTCTTTATAGCGCTCCATGGTCTGATGAAGGTCTAAATGATCTCGAGATAAATTGGTGAACAAGGCACCGTCCCAATTCACCTGTTGTGTTCTTTGTTGGACTAACCCCTGAGAAGTCACTTCCACCGCCGCATACTTCGCGCCCGCATCTCGCGCCTCTGCTAGGCATTTATGAAGCTCTATCGGACTCGGGGTTGTTGTTTGAAGCATTTCAAACGACGGAGCTTCGCCAGGTCGGATAATGGCCGTACCGAGAGTCCCTACTAGTGCGGCACTACCTTCAAGCTCTCTGTAGATAGATGCAAGCAACCAAGCTACCGAGGTCTTACCATTAGTCCCGGTAACCGCAATCGAATGAACAGAAAGTGAAGGGTGCTCGTTTGCTTCAGCGGAAATTTGTGCAATAGCGCTGCGAATATTTTTCGTGACGAAATACGGAATTCCTTCTTTCTTGCAGCGAGCAACGGATTCAGTCTCCCGCTCAGCCACAATCACGGCTGCCCCATTATCAAGAGCGCTCTCGATGTAATTGTGTCCATCGGTAAGGGTGCCAAATACCGCAAAAAACAGATGCCCTGCCTTGACGCTTCTTGAGTCCAAGCTAAGACCAGTAATCTCAAGCGGCGAGCCGACAGCCAATGTTAACGGCTTACCTTCTCCGAGGATTTCGGGGCTAACAACAAGCGACTCTGTTATCTCAGAAAGAGTGGAGAGGAGTTTTTCTACCTGCATCATATAGACCTTGATTCATGGACAATCTACTCGTCGAGGACAGGATTTTGCTCTCGGCATAACGGCCCGAAATCTACCAAAATGTTCGTAACAAAGCCATTTGAAGGGAGACACCAAGTCCTGAAGGCTCGTTTTCTTGCTAGTAGGCAGTGAAACCGATAGGATTCTCGTTCAAAAAATCAAATGTTAGGACGACGCATGAAGAATCAATTGCCCTTCACCAAAGAAGATCTAGAAACCATTATCGAGAAGCATCCAACCCCCTTTCATATTTATGATGAGACTGCCATTCGGAAAAACGCTCGTCGACTAAACGCAGCTTTCGCCTGGGCCGATTTTCAAGAGTATTTTGCGGTAAAAGCGACGCCTACTCCTCGTATCCTTCAGATTCTCAAAGAGGAAGGCTTTGGTGCGGATGCCAGCTCAATGGCGGAACTGGTGCTCGCGGAGCGTTGCGGAATCCTCGGCGAAAAGATCATGTTCACCTCGAACAACACCCCGGCCTACGAGTTTGATAAAGCCATCGAACTTGGTGCGATCATCAACCTTGATGACATCACTCATGTTCCCTTTCTTGCAGAACATTGTAGCTTTCCGGAGCTGATTTGCTTTCGATACAACCCCGGCCCCCTACGCGACGGAAATGCGATAATCGGTAAACCTGAAGAAGCAAAATACGGTCTCACTCGTGAGCAACTCGTCGATGCCTATAGAATGGCCAAAGAACGTGGCGCAACCCGCTTTGGTTTGCATACGATGGTTATCTCGAATGAACTTGATGCGACGTATTTTGTTGAAACAGCAAAAATGCTTTTTACCCTCGTCGCTGAACTCTCTGCCGAACTAGGAATACGGTTTGAATTCGTAAACCTTGGCGGAGGTATTGGCGTTCCGATGAAGCCTGAGGAGGAAGAGGTTAACCTCGAGACTATCGGCGAAGGCGTGCGGGAAGCGTACGAAAGCCATATTGCAGCGAAAGGTCTTGATCCCTTAGCAATCTTTATGGAGTGCGGAAGAGTAATTACCGGACCATACGGCTATCTCATTTCGCGAGTCATCCACGAGAAGAATATTTACAAGAATTACATCGGCGTCGACGCTTCAATGGCTAATCTGATGCGCCCTGGAATGTATGGCGCGTACCATCACCTTTCGGTGGCGGGTAAAGAAGACCAGCCAAATGATATGCAGTACGATGTTGCTGGTTCGCTCTGTGAAAACAACGATAAATTCACCATTGATAGACCACTACCGAAAATCGATATCGGAGATCTCGTTGTCATTCACGACACCGGTGCTCATGGCCACTCAATGGGGTTTAATTATAACGGTAAACTCCGCTCTGCGGAGTTGTTGCTCAAAGAAGATGGCAGCGTGGAGCTGATCCGCCGGGCTGAAACACTCGACGACCTCTTTGCGACCTTAGATTTTTCTTAAAGTAAGCATCGGCGCATAAAACTAGATCTAACAGACCCCACCAGCTGCTGAGTTAAACAGCGTAGAACTACCAAGCTGATACGTCCTGGTATAAATCACTCTCTGATCTGCCTTACAGTGCCGCGTCACAATGTAGTCTTCAACACAGCCGACAATCGCGCAATTTGGATTGTGAATCACCTGAATGGTGAAATCTGCAGGAAGCGTTAAGCCGGGCGCGATCGTCTCGCTATCCCCGTCAGTCGCTGGGCCTGGAGTGCTCGCAGTAAACTGTAGCACACCTGCAAACGACTCTGAGTCCACTTTCCCCGCCTCAACGGAGGTACGAGTGTTACCCATCATTTGCTTAGCAATAGCGTGATAAGAATCCTCGCGGTAGATAACGTAGGCCTGAACGGCAAGCCCAGAGAGAATGGCGACAATCGCCGCAGACACTATGACTTCTATAATGGTGAAACCCTCTTCTGAGGATATATCTGGCATGAAAGAGCGAATAGTTTTCTGATGTTTCATAGTACCCCGCGCGTACAAAAAAAAAGAACAGATAAGCCACCGCAAACTACCGGGACTTACTGCGCTCTCAACATCAAAATTCCTGTCTCTCTCTATATATATTCTAACAGAATACCTAGCAGAATTATAGGTATTGTTTACTCCCGCCGACTTTCTAGCGTCGGCAGGAGTATAGATGAGTGGTTTTAGCTACTTAGGCCTTAGGCTGAGTAGGTAGTTGAAGAGGTTGAACCTCCACGACCGGTCCAGTTCGTATGGAAATGCTCCCCACGCGGCTTATCGAGACGCTCATAGGTGTGAGCACCAAAGTAGTCTCGCTGAGCCTGAAGAAGGTTCGCAGGGAGTCTCTCCGTTCGGTAGCCGTCGAAGTAACTAAGAGCTGCACCAATCGCAGGCACAGGCACTCCACTTTCAATCGCTGCTACCGCGGCACGACGCCAGCCAGCTTGGGTGCGATGAAGCGTCTCCGTGAACCAAGGATCGAGCAGGAGATTCGGTAGCTCAGTATTGGCATCGTAAGCTTCTTTAATCTTCCCAAGAAACTTCGAGCGAATAATACATCCACCACGCCACATCAAAGCAATCGCGCC
>QIGM01000540.1 GCA_003230795.1 bacterium | reverse complement strand
ATACCCAGCGAGCGTGCGAGTTCCGCGGTATCGTCGCTACTGCAATCATCGACTAGTATCACCGTATCGACGATGTCTTGCGGGATGCCGGCGTAGGTTGCCTCGAGGGTCTCGCGAGCATTGTAGGCAGGCATAACCACGCAAATATTTTTACCGTTGAGCATCGTTCCCTTTACTGAGGCCTGGTAAGCCTTTTTCTGGTAACTTCGCAGTACCTTCGCTAATTATCCTGATACGCTGAAGCGCCTTTTATGACTCTTAAAGTGAACCAAATACGGAGAGCTGTCTAGTACGCGATGATCTACCCCTACGACTACTACTATCTTTGGGCAGCGGGCAGAGTCGTTCTAGATGAGGGCAATGTATACAACGAGGAGACCCTCCGGGCATCAATGCTCGAGATTGGCTGGCCTCCTGAGCTTGCAGTATGGGGATTCACTCATCCTCCTTGGACTTTGTGGCTCTATCTCCCTTTCAGTACGTTTTCATTCGCTGTGGCAAGCGGATTATGGATAGGCATGCAGGTATTGATGCTCTTTTTCGTTGCACGCAGTTTCAGTCGTGTACTAAAGCGCTCGTTCCCTTCACTAAACTCCCTCTCTCTTCTACAAACAACATTTGCGCTCTTTGTTTTTCCTCCAGTGCTTAAAGTCTTGGCATACGGGCAAAGTAGCGTGGTGCTACTCTTTGGATTAGCCTTCTTCTGCGAGCGATATCTTCAGGGTCGTTGGAAAAGTGCAGGTCTCTTTTTATCGTTGACGCTTCTTAAACCCCATCATTTAATACCCTTCTATGTAGTGTTCGCAGTATTCGAATTCCGAAAGAAGCGATACGATGTGCTGTTGTGGCTCACGATTGGATTTCTTCTACAGGTGCTCCTTTCTGCAATGATCTATCCGAAAGGATACGCGTTGTTTTTCGAATATGTGCCAAAGCTCTATCAGAATTCTGGTGTGCTACCAGGAGCAGCACTGGCACAGCTACTTGAGTGGAAGTTTTCTTTGAGTTGGTCTAGACCGTTCTTAATGATCACGGCCTGTCTGCTGGGGCTTGCTGCTGAGATGAAATATAGACTTTCATTCGAACAGCTCATGATCTACATCGTCCCTCTTTCCTTGCTAGCGACTCCGTATTCGTTTCTACATGGATTCGTCTTACTTGCGTTTCCTTTTCTTGTTTTGATGAGCCAGGTGCAGCGGAGGTATGGTGAGCGGTGGTTTATCTTGAGTCTTCTTGGTCTTGCTTTGCTTGGTATAGGACTAATAACCTTTATCCAGTATGAATTTCTCGCAGTGCTGCTTCCAATAGGGATCGCGACAGGCGTAATGCTCTGTGCTTGTAGTTTGAGTAATGGCTTAGCCAAGCAGTAGAGGGGACTGTTGAAAACCGTTTCTAGCCAGTCTGTGGAAGATCCCCGTCACCGAGGCGTCTGCTAAGAAAAGCTAACAACATCTGATAACAAAGTTGGGCAAGCTCAGGATCGTAGCGTGGTCCTACGTCTCGCATAAAGGCATGTGCAGCGTTGAATTCATGCCAGGTGAACACCGTGCGGGCTTCGCAGAGAGTTTCGTAGATCTTCCTCCGGCCTTCGTCGGGTATGTGTGGGTCTTGTCGACCCCAGATCATCATCAACTCCCCGTGAATGTCTCCCGCCCGAGCCAATGAATCATCCTTCATTCCTTTTCCCAGGCTCTGCTTATGAAGATCGGTTGCGTAGAAGCATGCTGACCCAAGAATATCTTTATGAAAAGACGCTCTAAAACTTAAGTGACCGCCGATGCAGATTCCAAGAGCACCTAGTTTGCCGCTGCAAGCTTCGTGTTGTTTTAGAAAATCAACCACAGCAGAGGTATCGGCGTCGTAGGATGTCAGAGTTTTGCCTATCTTATCAGCGTTCCCCTTGTCTGCTCCATTCTGGTCGTATTCGAGAACCGTTCCAGGAGGATTGAGCTCGTGGAATATTTCAGGAACAGCGACGAAGTATCCGTTTCCGGCAAGGAAGGCTGCTGTGCGTTCGATTGGCGCAGTCTGTTGAAATATCTCTGAATAAAAAATTACACCAGGGTACTTTCCCCCTGAAACCGGTCGATAGAGGTAGGTTCGCATGGGGCCGTTTGGAGTCGGCAAGTCGACGCTTTCGCTCGTGATGATCATTTTCAGGTTCCTTTAGCCGAGTAATTCGGTGTTAAGCAATTGGACAGGTTAGCAAATCCTAGCACATTTCATTTCGTCGCGAGACGATAGGGGATAGTCATCAAAACACGTGAAAAACCGATAAGGTTTTTCTCCATTGAAGGCTGCTGCCAGAGCAAGGAACTTTCTCAAATCAAAGTACTCCCACTACAGCGAAAGCTGGCGGGAATTTCTTTTTCAGATGACTATAAAACAGATAGAGAATTAGTGATGAAGTAGTTTTAGACCTCGGCTGGAAAGGAGCTTTTCAGCTTGCTCGTTCGGATTAAAATTAGCCGAAGCATACATGTGAACGGTGATTAGCTTAAGTTGTTCATTTGAGCGTAATAGCGCTTCGAGGTCTGAGATGTTTAAGGTGAACGACGGTATTCGCTCAAAATTGTTAATAGCTGCTGAGAGATCCAAATAGTCATGCTGTAGTTTTTCTGAGGAAATCTCACTGGCGTTTATCCACTGGCCTGAATTTAAAAACGACGAAGTTGCATAAGCTTTAACATTTGCATGCGAGCCCTTTTCTACCTGAATGAAGGCAGCGACTATTGGAAAATAGTCCTCGATGCTGAACTGTCCTGAATCCAACTGTTTGGCGTCAAGTACTACCTCCCGAACAAAATTCGCAGTGGAGCTGTAGTGCTGCAAGAACTCCTTGGGATTAGCGAAATGCTTCTCGAGATATAGCCCATCGGTAGAAAGAAAGAAGGCGTTAGGAAAGAAGAGCTGTCGCTCTTTAGGGAAGAAACTAAGAAAAGGCTCTCTATGCTCTTTAGGCAGTGGCTTACTCTTAGTGCGTATCTTGATTCCCTTGCCGGCCCTAACTACATCATTAATCTTTGGGACTCCTCCGCTTAGGCTAAGCGTTTCAAGATAGGCGTAGTCACCTATCTCGTTTTCGGAAGTCCTGAAGACGCCCCAGAGATCCGGGTCAAAAACGCGCCATTTGTTATCGTAGAAGATTTCAGCAATGACATGCTCCATATTTAACCATCGAGTACGCGCAGGAAAACCGAACTCACCCGCTAAGGCAACGGTATTCCATGCGGCGTCATCGCAGAACCCGCTTCCGTAGACAGAAAAAAAATGAGGGGGATGATGAAGGTAATTGTTGGAGTAAAGTGGAACCGTGTGTGTGCGTTTCGTACGTACGAACTCATAGATTCGTTCTGCCTTCTGTGCGGATGACTCTGGCTGAGCTGAGGTGAGCTCTCTTTGAATTCTAGAGCCAGAATAGACTAAATGTTCGGGAAGATACTTTATGCTTTCATTTAGCGTATTCTCGATTGAGTAGGAGAAACTATTTGTCTCGTAGGCCATCAAGAAACTGTCAATGTCAGCATAGTCTGCAAGAAAATTTCTTCGTTTTTCGATAGCGCGGCCAAAAAAATCGGTATCATCACCTTCTAGTACAAATAAAAAATAGAATGAGCAAAGGCCCAAAGCCGCAATGATTAGAATTATAAGATGTTGTGATTGACGTTTGCTCATAGTAGCGTCTCAGGCGCCTTCGTTCTCTTTGGTGATTACGTCCTTTATAACTCCCGCTTGTGACAGGCCGCGAGGGCTTGTTTTTGGTTGAAGCGATAAAGCTGATACGTTCCTTCGGAACTTCTCCAGACTTTGCTTCCGAACCTTACCATCGGTGCTGAGAGATTTGGTGTTAGCTCGGGGAGATG
>QIGM01000022.1 GCA_003230795.1 bacterium | reverse complement strand
GAACTGCAAAGTCACGAGTTTGGTAGTAGCCGCAGGCGGAAGCCGCGGTTTTTCGCCCATTTCCGCGGCTTCCGCCTGCGGCTAGCACGGCTCAATAAAGACTTTGCAGTTCTCCTGGAAGCTCAGGGCAGGACGCCTTGTCATTCCCCACATTTTCAGAGCCGCCCCACCCGCCTTGAGCGGGTGGACGGAAAGATTCGCTAGCTAGATTTGCGGCTAATAATGGCAAAGACCCCTGCCAGCTTGCCTGGTGGGTGAATCAGTCTTTGTCCGTGCATCTTAGGATCCGCTTTGACGGTGACCGAGACCATCTTTCCCAGAAGATGCAGGTATTTCGTGGACCGGTCGACGGAAGTTCTCGATAGGTTGCCGCTCAGGAGCTTGCTGACGTGCGGCTGAGAGTCGACAACTCGCAGAACACCCTTGGGTTCACAGAGTTCCTGATGGTAATCGCCATCGACATGAGCGCCTTTTGAGTCTTCCTGACATGTGTTTCTCTGTCAAAGCCGTCGGATCCCCGACCTCCGACTTTTAAGTAACATAACGTCCTTTATGTAACATAATGTCGAATGCTCGCCAAGCAAAGATTGAGCTTAATTTGCTCCAGAGACCAAGGGGTCCAGGTTCAAAATCCGCCTAATTCGATTGTTGGCGTGTATCACGACAGCAATCTGCTTTGTCCTAGGGCTCTCGCAAATGCTTGATGCTAAATCTCAATTTGGTATCCTAGTTGTTCTTGGACAGCACGCCTACCATCATGTGACGACCAAGCAGTCGTCTAGTCATGATGTGTCGATTTGAAAAGGCATCAAAAACGAGTCAACTCGCTAAGAAACTTATAACACCTCCCTATTATTGCGAAGAAACGAAATGGAACTGCAAGAATTTATTTCTGCTACGTTGATTCAAGTTCTCGAAGGTGTACGCGATGCGAATGCTCATCAATTAACCCTAAATGATGGAGGGCAAATCAACCCCCATCCAGTAGGGTCAAATCACCCCGATAGGCAGATATCACGGGAAACCAAAACTGCCGTGCAAGACGTTGAATTTGATGTTGCGGTGACAGTAGAGAAAGGCACTGAAACCAAAGGCGGAATACTTGTAGTGTTAGGTGCAGTGAGCTTGGGAAGTAGCGGAAAGTCGGACAAATCGACGGCGACAGTTAGCAGGATTAAGTTTTCAATCCCGATTGGATTGCCGAGACCTGGTTCAGTTCCAATGAGGCATCCTACTAAGTAGAGCGGATTCTGAAGCACGTTAAGGGCGGTTTAAGCTCCTGCCAATGGCCGTGCAGTACCCTTTAAAAACGTACTCCAAGCAAAGCTCCCTCGTTGGAAGAGTCCGTCAAGCGTAGGCGAACGTAGCTGTTGATGTCAAAAGTAGATGAAAAGTCGTTCGTAGGCAGGGTGTCTGAGTTAAGGGTACAGATATATTGTACCCCGATGCGTTCGCATTCGGTTGCGGCCAACTCTAAAGCTGCGGCATACTGCCGCTCATCTACGCCATCAAATAATAGGCTGTCGTGAATTACTAGACCCGGTGACTTCATGTTCTCCGCCCACGTTTGTGCCAGCAATAAGTCGTAGCAAAACACTTTCATATTGCCGACTCCATCGCTATCGGAGCATAGAATATCGACGGAGAACTGATACCCCGCATCCGTGATGTCGATTAGAAGTTTGCCTGGAGCTTGGTAAAGTGATTCCGAATTGGCATTGAATTTAGAAATCGCAGCTTTCACACGTTCTTGGCGTTCCAGCAAATCTAGGCGAGCAGATTGCTGGAGTTGTTCACGCTCAATCTTCAGTTCACTCACACCACGCTCGAAGTCGCGTAAGCACTGAATTCTACGTTCTGTGTCTGATACTTGAGCGACCAGGCCTAGGTGCTGCTGTTGAAGCAAGGCATGTTCTTCTAGTGCACCGTGCGTCTGGAGCACAGCGAACAGTCCAGCCCGCTCGTTAATCGCTGCATCAATGGCTGTTTGTCGCGTAACCAGCGAATCGGTTAGTCTGGTAATTTCAGACTCCAAAAATTCGCGACGATTGGCGATGACTTGGTTGTGGAACTGCTCAACATCCGAGAGGCGTTTAGTGACTACGTCACCTAGATAAATGCCTGCTTTTTCGTAGAGTTCTATCAAGTGGTTCGATGAGTCTGGACTCTCCTGACTGACTGCTTCTTGATAATGAGAAAGCAGACGACGCTCCGTGTTACTAGAGTTTTGGTTCTTATGGATGTTACGCGTCAAAGTATCAGCGTTCTCTTCAAGGCCCTTATACTGAGGGTGGACACGAAAACTCTCCAGTGCCTCGGATGTCGTTTTCGCTTGCTCTTCCAATCGCACCAAGAGAGCTTCTAGTTCCCCCATGGAACCGATAACCTCTGAAACAATGCCGGTATCAGCGGCGGCTTTGAGTGCGTTGAGAATCACCTCGCGTTCTTTTAGCTGCTGAAGGGCCTGAGCATATCGCCAGTCGAGACCGAGTAAGAACGCGTTGTATACTTGCGTTTGGACCGTTTTTTGTTTGCGGAACATTTCGAAGGGAGAGGCGTAGGCGTCTCTTCCGCGACGAGAGAAATATGCAAAGAGGTTACGAAAGGTGGGACAGTAGTCTCCTGTGCAAGTTTCGTCGAGTGTGAAGCACTGTCTGCCTAATTCGTCATTCCATTCAGCTTTTTTTAGCGAAGGCTCTTGACCTGTCTTCTCTACGACGGGGCGGTTCTGCCATCCACTGGTGTCACCGATGATTACTACACGACTCATCGACGTGGTGTTTCTGCGGACAGTGATGTCACGTCCGTTTAGCGTTATATCCAAGCTAAATGTCCATCCTTTAAGCTCATCGGCTCGGAGGCGTTTAGACTTGCTCCCACCAAGGCAGAAGTGGATGATATCTATGAGGGTCGATTTACCAACTCCATTGCGGGAGTCTTTCGAAGTCGCGTCCTCAGTTCGTTCGGCAATAACAACATTGAATCCGTCCTTGAATTCTAAGGTGCGAAACGTCTCATTGTCGGCAGTAAGGCGTTTAAGCTTCATCGTGATATCTTCAGCAAGAGGCCTTGGTCAAACTCAACCAGTTCGAGCATGAAGAGCAAGTCGAGGGCTAATACCATACGAGAGTATGTGCCAACGTGCGGGTCCATCTTTGCGGTATCCCATACGTTACTCACTGTCATAGGCTGGTCGAGTAGCGAGAGGAGCATTGCTCCGACTCCAAGTAGCGACTGCTGTTGGCTGATGTGTTTAGTAGGAAGAATCACGACTCAAACACCTCGCATTTTTCGAAGAGATAGGCAAGCACGGCTTGGGCAGCGGCACCTTCTGCCATGTTAGAGAAGCCGCGGCTCGCCACGCTTGCTAGAGCGTGGTACAAGGCGTCTCCTTCGATACCATCCTCTTTAAGCATTTGGTATTCGTTGACGAAACCAGCTTTAAGGCGTTCAGGGAAAGAAGAGTCTACCGTCGCAACGTGCTCGACGAATGCCTTCACTTCCGAAGTCATAGAGAGTGCCATTGTGAGAGGGAATCGGCTTTTGTCGGTGAGCCCATTTTTACGAAGCTTTGCTTCGGGAGGTATGACGCGAAAAGATCCGCTGCTCTGAGTGGAAGATGCTAAAAGACCTTTGCAGACAACGTCAAGCTCGGCGAAAGTGACTTCAGTGATTTCTTCCGCGAGTCGAGTGCGTACCCACTGTTCGTGTTCTGACTTCATTCCGCGAAGGTCATCGACAGTATGGGTATTTGACTGGCCATCGACTGTGTCGTGGCAAGTTGGGCAAAGCAAAATCCAGTTGTCGTAGCAGTCCCGTTCTTTTGTCGAGAGACTCTTGTCGGCTCGCGGGCCGGTATCGCTGTG
>QIGM01000441.1 GCA_003230795.1 bacterium | reverse complement strand
GGGAGAAATTCTCCGGCCTGATTGTAGACTTGAACAGTCGCACTGAACGCAGCGTCGGCAGTCGGCGGAAGATATAAACTCAACCAGTTAAAAACCGGAGTCACGCCACCTGCAGCATTAATGGAATTGAATATTCCCCCACTAACTCCTTCAAGGCTGTTTAGCCAAGGAATAGCGAAAGCGTATTCTACCGACTTCGCTGAACCAGCAGGAAGGAAACGATAGAAGGTACTGATTCCATTAATCTCAAGAGCACCACCCTTGTGATCGCCTGAAGCAGTTAAGGTGTAGGTTCCATGGTCATCAACGATAGCGTATTTATTCAGAGACACATGAACAGTGCCTCCTCCAGGAACGACAACAACTTCGCTCCCCAGATCAATACCCGCACTAGTATCGATATCAAACGTCAGACTCGCTTCCTCGCCACTTAGGTTACTGATCTCCGCAACAACCGTATGATTGTTGAAACCGTTCCAAACACCAACGAAAATCTCGCTTGTTTGAGCGAAAGCCGACGACGACGTAAGGCTAATAACGAATAGAAACAGAGTAGATCGAACGGGAAGGGCTTTAAGTAGATTAAGGAAGTTCATGACCACCGTATTAGCTCGCCATATCGACATATCGACGAAATAAAAGTTAACAACAATGCGAAAACTAAATAGCAAAACTGGGGACAAACGGATGTGACGAAAAACACGTTCAGTGCTTTTGCTTTCAATTAACAAAACGAAAGAAAATGACCCTTCGAATTTAGTCCCTAGAACTTGCGGTATTACTGTCGCGAGGGTGGATTATATAGATCCTTCAGAGAAAGGGAAGAAGTAGCGGTAAATTTATCGTCAATTTGCGAATTTGGCGTTCAACCAATTGTAATCTTTAATGAAACACCTATCCTACTGAACGCTTACCTGGGTGGAGAATTAGTGGATAAGTGTTCAAATAACTTCAAATAATCCTTGGTCACGGCAGCGATACTGAAGCGATCAGCAACTCTAGATCTCAAACTTTCTCCAATCTTAGCGCGCCCTGCCGTTCCTAGCTGATGAAAATCTCGCCAAATAGCCGTCAGCCCCTCGGCGTCTCCAATGACAAGCTCTCGCCCGTGCTCACCGACGATATCGAGAGCATCTCCCACATCGGTCACGACCACCGGCCTAGACGAGGCACACGCTTCCCCGATAACATTAGAGAAGCCTTCGCCCCATGCCGAGCAGGAAGTTAAGACATCTACCCCAGCAAGCACCTGCGGCACATCTGTTCTCTCGCCCAGGAGAATGAAATCGTTCTCTAAACCGAGTGATTGGAGCTTCGTTACGAGCGATGAATTAGAGGAGTCGGTTTCTCTACCAACTAATACAAACCTAGCGTCCGGCACGTCCCGCTTGAGCAAATGCGCTGCACGGAAGAACGTCTCGTGATCTTTCATTGGATGGAAACGTCCGATAAGGACCATCACAAAATGCTGAGCCGAAAATCCAAGTTCCGCTCGAACGCTCTCTCGCTCCATTGCAGCTTGCTGGTAGATCTCTAAATCAAATCCGTTCGGCAATATTTTACGCAAGTGACTAGGGTAGCCCAGCTTTTCATGCTGCGTGGCGCTAGTTCGAGAATTGTAGATCACCGCTTGCGCAGATCTAGCCGCTCGAGCCCCGAGTCGTATCACTAATCTAGACAAGGGCTTTTCATGGGCGATATCAGAAATGCTATGACGAATATTAAAAGAAAGAGCTGGTTTCAGCCCACGCATCATCTTTGCTGCAAACCAAGCCGCAAGATTCCCGTGATACATCCATCCCTGGAGCACCGAAGGTTCGTACTTCCTTACTAGACGCAAAAGCTCGAACAAGACTTTGGGCGAAGGCAGAGAAGCTCGCTTGAGTCCCAAAGTATGGACGGGAATTCCAAGGGCTTCTATCTTTTCGCCGATATACTCTTTGCCGACCATCGAAAGCACGACGTGCTGAAAGCGGGCGTCATCATTAGCCGTCGACTCAGCAAGGAGCTTATAGAGCATGCGCTCTGCTCCTCCACTCGAAAGATTGGTGATTATATGCACTATCGTTGGTGACATTTTTTACCTTTGTTTGTACTCTCCTAGCTCAAGTTGGACATCGGAGCAATGAGGAGCAAGGCAGAAATGGCAAGAGTGGTAGTCGTAGGCGGTTACGCCAAATCACTCATCCTCTTTCGAGGCTCCCTGCTTAAAGCCTTAGTCAGTCAAGGACACGAGGTCATCGCTTGCGCTCCCGACGCCTGCAATGACACCCAAAGCAAACTCGAAGCACTTGGGGTCCGATACGAATCATTCCCTGTCGAACGAACTGGCCTCAACCCGTTTCGAGATATTGGCACCGTCACCGCCCTGAAAAAATTGTTTACGCAAGTTCAACCGGATGTATTTCTTGCTTACACGATAAAACCAGTGATCTACGGCTCCTTCGCAGCAAAGCTTGCTAAGGTTAAAACTCGCGCCGCAATGATTACCGGACTCGGCTACGCGTTCTCCGGCACTTTCTCCGGCACTTTCTCCGGCACTTTCTCCGGCACTAGTTTAAAAAGACGTCTAGTCGGACTTGCCGCCCGCACTCTTTATCGTCTCGCCCTCCGCGGATCTCGCGTGGTATTTTTTCAAAACCCTGACGACGCGCGCGTCTTTGAAAAGCTAAAGCTACTCGATTCATCTACCCAAGCGGTACTCATCAATGGTTCCGGCGTTGATATCGATCAGTTTCCCGCACACCCTCTCCCTAAAGAAGCCGTGTTCTTGTTAGTTGCGCGCCTTCTTGGCGAGAAAGGCGTGCGTGAATATGCTGAGGCAGCAAAACTTGTTCGTGAGCAAGAACCAAACGCACGGTTTCAGCTAATAGGATGGATTGACGAAAATCCAGATGCAATATCTCAGTCTGAACTCGATGAATGGATCAACACAGGAGTGATTGAATTCCTTGGCCGAGTTGATGACGTGCGTCCTTACCTAAAAGACAGCAGCGTATTTGTTCTTCCCTCATACTACCCAGAAGGAACGCCGAGAACTATTCTTGAAGCATTGGCTCTTGGTCGAGCGATAGTTACCGCCGATTCTCCTGGCTGCAGAGAAACAGTCATAAGAGACAAAAACGGCTTCCTCGTAAGACCTCGCGACGCAGACGACCTAGCCGAAAAACTCCTCAAGCTTGCGCAAGATCCAGGCCTCCGCACTCGAATGGGAAATGCCAGTCGGCAGTTAGCTGAAGAAAAGTATGACGTGAGAAAAGTAAACGCATCTATCTTGAACGCGCTTTCGCTTTAATAGTGGCTCCGTGTAAAAATAGTATCAGTTCCCACTTACCCCTTTTTTTTAATGCCGACTCGGCATTAAAAAAAAGGGGTAAGTGGGAACTGATACTATTTTTACCTGCTGATACTATTTTTACCTACACTCGCCCCTCAACCCTTCGCAGTAACATTGCTAAAACCAGCACAAAGCTCAAAGCAAGCATGGGGATATGAAAAGGGAAATCGAGCAGGCTATGCAGAAGCGGAAGCGCTACTGCAAGGAAGCCTGTCAGTAAGCCGACTCTCTCAACATAGAGTCCGGACTCGCGCCACGCGGCAACAAAATAACGGACAACAATAATAATTGCGGTGAGCGCAATCACTGCGCCAATCACTCCAGTCTCAACGAAAAGCTGCAAAAAATCGTTGTGGGCATAATCGAGTTGGATCCCTGCAAGAGATTCGCTCGCGAACGGAGATACGGCAAAGTGCCAACATCCAAGGCCAGCACCAAAAAAGAAATACGTCGGTATTGCACTAATACTAATCGAGAAGAACTCTCTTCTGAAGGAGTCGATACCCTGAGCAATTCCCTCACCGAAGCGTTCAGTCACCGTCTCTCTTCCACTCTCTCCGAGAAAGGCCACGAGTAGCGCGACGAGAAACACAAGAGCGATTCCAAGCTTCAACATAGTAAGCAAGCGTTCTTCGACAGACGCTCCAGACTTCCGGACACTGCTGTTTTTTGCCTTAAATGAAAGCAGGGGAAATCGTCCTTCCCGGTAGAGAAACACGGCAAGCATCAGGATGCCAAAGAGTACAAGCGCAATTCCGACACGAGAAACCGTTGCAACCAAAGCGATCAGAAGGAAGGCTGCTACAAATCCATAGAGCCAAATACTCAGGAAATTTAATATGACTTCTTTTCGACTCCCCTTCGGTTCTGGTTCGCCACTGGAAGCCGATTCTTCGAGCGAAAACATAAGCACACAAAGCGACAAAAAAAACGCCATTTCAAGAAATACGGCCAGATGGTTCGGATTTGCGAAAGGCACATGTGTTCTCTGGCCGGTGCCGGCTACGGGGTAAATTCCGAACAATGACTCCACACCAAAGAGTTGATGCAACAACGCAAGCGCAGCGAACAGCACGGACGTCCAAATCAAGACTCGAGAAAGTAGTTGGAGAACAAAGTCCATTTCAAGGACAACAACTCGCACTCTATTCTTCGAGCGCGTACTCTTCTGATAAAAACTTACAGAACGGGCAACTCCTCCGGGGAGATTCAAAAACCAGAGAAGTAATGCGAAAAGTGAAAGAAACCACAGTGATTGACTAAAAGTCTTCGAGACATCGATTGAAAGCGAACCAAACGAACTCGGAACATGACGATAAAGCGCTGCTGATTGTTCGGACAGAAAGTCTAGTAAGAACAATGGAAGAGGAAGGACTTGAAGAAGAAGAAGACCGAGAAAAATCCCGCCGCACCACGCAATTCGCCTAAAGACAGGAGAGAACTCTGGAAGCAACTGCTGGGTTTTTGCACCCCGGTAAAGAGAAACACCTACACCGATAAGGAGAAGGTATACTATTGCCTGTACCGCTTCTACGCTCGCGAGGGAATTGCCTCCTCGAAACAAACCAAACAAGGGTAGAATTACAGCACAACTCCAAGTGGTAAGCCGCACGTACCAAGGCGGCGCGTCGGCATACTGAAAATCACTATCTTGCACGTCATCATTCATCTACTAATCTGGTAATCTGGTAATCTGACACTCGAGAGCTGGGTTTAGCTAAGTCTACAGAATTTGCGAATTTTTCCAATAGTGTTTAAAAATTCATATGGCTCCTTTTACATCGAACCGCCTAGTCCTTGCTCTCATCTGCGGCATCCTCGGAGTCGTAGGCCTTTACTATTCTTTGTCTGGTTTTGCTGCAAAGCTCGCACTCCTCACAAACCAATCCTTTGAGATCGGCGCCCAAGACAACGAAGAGGGTCTCTCTGAGGAACAACTCATCCTTCGGCTTCTCGAAAACTCGCAAGGCCTCACAAACCGTTTCCCCCAAACACACTTTATTCGTGGCCAACTAAGCGAACGTTCTGCACGCTTAAGCTCCGAGGCAAAGGATTTAAAATATTGCGATGCCCTAGGACATTTCCAAAAAGCAATCGAACTCTCTCCTGCAAATGCGACCTATCAAATTCACTGGGCGAAGGCCGCAGCAGGATTAACCGAGACATCGACCTGTTCCTCTTCCTCGTCTCTCGAGCCCACCCGCAAAGCTTTTCACAAAGCAGATGGCACATCCGCAGAACTCGCTGAAGCCCGACTTAACTGGGCTCGTCGACTTGAGCCCATCAACAGCGCCAGCCTCTACCTAGCGTCACTTACAAATAGACGACTAGGACGCAAGGCAGAATCTCTTCAACTCCTGCGCGAGGTTGAGCGACTTAGCCCGGTATTTTCTGCTGAACAAGGGAGCTTCTTTTTTCGACTTATTGAAACCAAGGAAGACCTTGAGTTAGCGATACCGAGAGAGTACCCCGATGTTATCGACTGGGTACTTCATTTTTCGAGCAATCGACCAAGCGACTACAAGGCCTGGGAGCCAGAATTTGCACAGGCGCTTACTGATTCTTTTGTAGATTTGGAAAAAAAGATTCTTGAGAACCCGGGTATATTTGACTCCATTCCAAAGCATATTAAGACCACCGATTCTCTTCCAATCGTGAGCCGCAACGACACCCTGCGTAGACAGCTCGACAAAGTCCTTTCCTCGATCTATCTGAGGGAAAACAATCGAGAGTGGGCTCAATTTTTACTTAGCCGTGCGAATTTATTCCGAATTCCGGTTGTGAAATCATATCTTCGCAAGGACATATTACCTAGAGAGACCATGCTATCTCGTTGGCAGGACGACCAGGCGGATGGCATGCTCCAACTTAACCGACTCAACAGCAGCGTCGGGTACTTTGTACCGACAGGGTTTGTGCCCAAACTCGTCGTACTGCGAAACGCTTCTCGTCGACTCGAGCGCACGGAGAGTTCGATTGAGGTTCGCACAAGCGTTGATAACGAACTGTTTGAAATATTCCGTCCCACCGAAGCCGTTAAGAGCTTCACTGTAGATAAGAAAGAAATACTGGTTCTTATCTCGCCGGAAGCGGAATATCGCTACGTCAAAATTCGCTACGACAATCAGGGCGCAGATAGTAGTTTTAAAAACCGCCTTGCCTCGCTAGTGGAGGTGTACGGTGAGAAAATTGAATAACAAGAAGAAGCCTATTCTAAGTTTTCGCCAGCGAAGCATGTTCTTATTCGCTTCATTCGTCGCTCTAACTTTCGTAGCTCCTTCCCTCTCGGTAGCAGGTAACAAAAAGATAAGTGCTGCTATCCCCTATACTCTTTCCTCTCTTAGCCATGTCACACTCAACGAACCTCTACATAGAATACTATTTGAGAGCAGCAACATTGGTTTGCTTAACTTTAGTGCAAGCGGTTCAACGCGATTAGGAGTAGCTAGCCAGTTCACTATCGTTGACGGAGGGAAGTCCTGGGTCTTTGATATTCCCGAGAGCGCAAGTTTCGCTGGTGGCAGACTACTTCGCGCAAGTAATGTTCAAGACTCGTTGGAGTATCTCCAGACCCAGAGCCACTTAGCCAGCACCAAAATTCGGCAGTGGCTAGAGAATATTGATGCGATTGAAGTCGCCTCGAACAATCTTCAGATTTCCATACACTTGAAAATTGCCGATCTTGAATTCGCCAACGCGATTGCCTCCTTCCCAATCGTGAACATGGAGGTACGACGGGGATTTGCTGACATCTACGGCAAGGGCACGCAATTCTCGTATCTCGGTGCTTTTGAAGTGATAGAGAATCGTGTCGACGAGGGGATCGTGCTGGGGTCTGTACCAAGGCTCTATGAGCTAAAAACTCATCAGAACGCTCGCATCGAATTTCGCTATTTCGATTCCTCCGACCGAGTACTAAGAAAGCTTATCTACGGCCTTGTC
>QIGM01000006.1 GCA_003230795.1 bacterium | reverse complement strand
TTTTGAAGTAGTAAATATGAAGTAGTAAATATGAATAACTCTAATTAATCCGACTTCTTTCTATCGAGAATAATCACACCGACAAGAAGACTAAACGAAATTATCGAAACGAAGTAGACAATATCGGCAAAGTTAACGACACCACGCTGAATCGCTTCAAAATGAAAAAGAAAACTAAGATTCATCAACTGATCAGCAAAAGAACTGGGCAGCACGGTAAGTAAGGTATCTATGACTGGATCGAAACCGAGCATAATGAATAGCAAACAAATCGCCGTCGCGAGCACGAAGCTAATGACCTGATTACTGGTCGCAGCAGACACGCAACAACCCACCGCTAAATAAGCACCAGCCATAAGGAAGCTGCCGATATAGGCGGCAAATATAACACCAAGGTCAGGGTCTCCAAGATAAGAGACGGTCATTACAATCGGAAACGTCAGCACAAGTGCAAGACCGAGAAAGAGCCACGCTGCGGTAAACTTGCCCAACATGGCCTCGAGCAGGCTCACTGGTAGGGTTAGCAGGAGCTCGATAGTTCCGCTCCGGCGTTCTTCCGCCCAAAGCCGCATTGAGATAGCCGGCACAATGAAAAGGTACAGCCAGGGATGCCAAAGAAAGAAGGCGCGCAAGTCGGCCTGACCAAGTTCGTAAAATCTACCTAACTTGAAGGTAAAGAAACCGTTCAGTAACAAAAACACGCAAAGAAAGATTAGCGCTATCGGCGTTGCGAAGTAGGCGCAAAACTCTCTCTTTACTATCGACTTGTAGACTCCAAAGTCTAGACTCGTATTCATTACCTAGATTCCTCTTACTCTTATCGCCGTTCCACATATTTCCTGGGACGGTTATAAAATGTGCTTCATTTTTAATCGTCGTTCCATTCTCTTCGAGTAGATCGCCATCCTCCTTCTAGAAAATCAATAGAGTCTGGTGCTAAGCATCATAGATTGGATTTGATTCAGCTGGTGATCTCGCGAAAAACTTCATCGAGCTGGCCGAGCTCTAAACGCAGGTCTGTCACTTGCCATCCCTTTGATTCAGCCTCTTTTACGACCAGCGACAAAAGCTCCTTACCTTCCTGTGGAAGAACAGTGTAAACAACTCGCGAGCCAGCTAACTTCTCCTCGCGAACCTCACGAACGCCGGCTAGTCCGTTCAAGGCAGCAGACACGCTTGAGTCAGGCACCTCTTCAAAGCTCAAGGTTACTGCTCCATGGGAAGACGACCGTCTTTTCAACTCGTTTGGCGATGCATCTGCAACAACTTTGCCGTTCGCCACGATCACTGCACGAGTACAGACTGCGTCCACCTCTTCCAAGATATGTGTAGAAAGAATAATGCACTTCTCCTGCGCCATTCCGTTAATCAAGGTACGTACGTCATGCTTTTGATTAGGATCAAGCCCGTCGGTTGGCTCATCAAGTATTAGAATATCGGGATCGTGTACCAGAGCTTGCGCAAGGCCAACTCTACGCTTGAAACCCTTCGATAGTGTTTCAATCCGTTGCTTGACGACATCACTAAGGCTACAAAGCCCGAGCACCCTGTCGATTGCCGAAGATGCGTCTTTCCCAGAAATCCCTCGGACATCACAAACAAATCTAAGGAATTGGCCTACCTCCATCTCACCGTAGAGAGGTGCATTCTCAGGTAAGTATCCGATGCGACGTCGAACTTCGCGCGCATCCTCCCTGACATCGTGACCGCAGACCAGCGCCGTACCAGAAGTAGGGGCAAGAAAGCATGTCAGCATTTTCATTGTCGTAGATTTTCCGGCACCGTTCGGTCCCAAAAACCCCAGGACCTCACCCTTATTCACCGAAAAACTAACATTTTCTACAGCCTTTATCGGGCCGAAATGCCTAGATAGATTCTTTGCTTCGATCATAGCCGTCATATCGCAGCCTGTCCTCCCATACATCCTGATCACTTTGAACCGTCAAGGCGTTATAATTACCAAACTTTTCCAGTTTGCCAACGCCCATTCCTCAGATAATTTTCTTTAGGTTTTTATTTTGCGGCTTAGATTTGCACGTAAATGTCGCGGTTTGCAGATTTTCCTATTCTTTTACTATACTGGCCCTCCTGATTCGACGGGCCTTGTAAATGGACGCCGCTGTCGGAACTAATATTCTAAGGCTGATAAAACGTAACGATTTAGATATAAGGACGAAATCTCGATGGAAGCTGAACCTCTTCGCTTGAAAGTTGGTCTCGCAGAAATGCTCAAAGGCGGCGTGATAATGGACGTTATTAATGCTGAGCAAGCTTCAATAGCGGAAGAGGCAGGTGCTGTCGCAGTGATGGCTCTTGAGCGCGTCCCAGCCGATATTCGCCGGGAAGGCGGCGTTGCTCGCATGGCGAACATAGAGATTATCGAAAACATCATGCGTGCGGTGAGCATTCCCGTAATGGCCAAGGTTCGAATTGGTCACTTTGTTGAAGCTCAGATCCTTGAATCTTTAGGTGTAGACTTCATCGATGAGAGTGAGGTGCTCACACCTGCCGACGAAGCTTACCACGTAAAAAAGCATGACTTCAGTGTCCCTTTCGTTTGTGGAGCAAAGGATCTCGGCGAAGCACTTCGTAGAATATACGAAGGTGCCGCAATGATTCGATCAAAGGGCGAAGCCGGCACCGGTAACATCGTTGAAGCCGTGCGTCATATGCGCAGCATCGTCACCACGATAAAAGAGCTAGGCAACCAATCTGACGAAGAGTTAGTGCAGGTCGCTAAGCAGTTCCGAACCTCTTACGAGCTAGTAAAACTAGTTGCCGAACGCGGTGAATTACCTGTTCCGCTTTTCTCGGCCGGAGGCGTAGCAACCCCTGCAGACGCTGCTCTTATGATGCAGCTTGGTGCACAGACTGTCTTTGTTGGTTCTGGAGTATTCAAATCCGAAGACCCACATGCTCGAGCACGCGCGATTGTAAAAGCAGTAACGCATTTCAAAGAACCGGAAGCTCTCCTCGAAGTCTCTCGTAGCCTTCGCGGAGCGATGCCAGGAATCGAAATTTCGACCCTCTCTCCAGAAGAGCGATTACAGGACCGTGGCTGGTAACACCGTTGGAGTACTCGCGCTTCAAGGAGACTTCGACGCGCACATAAAGGCTCTGCAAAAACTAGGTGCGTCTTGTCAGGAAGTTCGAAGAGAAAGCGAACTAGACTCGATATCCGGTCTAGTGATACCCGGTGGCGAATCGACGGCCCTGCTTCGTCTTGCAGACAAGGAGCTGATCTCCAAACTCCTTAATCGCGTCGTTGACGGCCTACCCGTTCTTGCGACCTGTGCCGGACTAATTCTCCTCGCCAAGGAAGTACTGAACCCTCAACAAAACTCACTAGGTGTTATTGACGTTTCAGTTGAACGGAACGGCTATGGCCGACAGGTAGATTCGTTTATCGATCCAGCGCTTGCTTGGACTAAAGAAGGAAGGCTCCTGATTCAGGATCGTCTCCCCGAGCAGAGCACCGAAAACACTGAAGGAGTATTCATCCGAGCTCCCCGAATAAAAGATCTTGGACCTGGCGTCGAAGTTCTAATCGCTCGCGACACCGAACCAGTCTTCGTTCGACAGAAAAACATCCTCGCTAGCAGTTTTCATCCAGAGTTAGCCAAGGGACAAAGCGTAGTTCATAAACTATTCCTTAGCTTTGTCAGAGATAATGAGTCCTCGCAAGACTGACGGCACGGCTTTGAAATATCGTTATCAGACGAGAATTCTAATCACCGCCCTATTTCTAATCCTGCTAGTCCTTTCGACTCCTATTCGTGTCACTGCCGAAACCATCTCTTCACTCGTCTGCGAAGAAATAACTCCTTCTGCTTCCGGCGTAGTCCTCTTAATACATGGGCTTAACAACGCTCCTTC